>JAHEGL010000126.1 GCA_024645145.1 Planktotalea sp. | reverse complement strand
TACCCAAAGCATGTAGGCGATGCGCGAATGCGATCATTGGCGTGATACCAATCCCGCCCCCCATCAAATATGTTTTGCTGGCGTCCTCAACCAGATCAAAATGGTTGATGGGTTTAGAAATGAAAACACGGCGCCCTTCGTTAAAGATACGGTGCATCATTTTGGAACCACCTCGGCCCTCATCCTCTCGCAACACGCCAATTTGATACTTGGAAGTATCTGCAGGGTCACCGGACATGGAATATTGGCGCAAAAAGTCAGGGGTGACGACCACATCGAGATGCCCGCCCGCCGTCCACTCTGGCAAGGGGGAGCCATCCCAAGCGCTAAACTCATATTTGGTCACATCTGGCGTCATCGCTTCAGCTTTGCTGACGCGCGCCATAATGACTGGCGCATCTGTGAAGTCAGGGCGTTGATGCGCCAACCCATCCGTGTCGCCCCGCGCCAGTCGGGCTTGGTACTCGGATGCACTGATCATTTCGCGATAAGCTTTGATACCTGCTTCGCGGTCCATCATGAAAGGATAAGGATACTGCCACGGCGCAAGATGAGCAGGATAAACCGCAAGAGTTTGATCCTCATATTTCAGATCAAGCGTAGGTTCGATCCCGCGTCGGTTCACAGGCGCGGCCGGTTCTTTATAACCGCCATCCTCTTTTAGCTCTAAATCCCACCACCACTTTTTAAGCTCGTTGAGACCGCCATTGCCAAGAGTGTCATCTAGTTTGGCAAGCGCAGGTGCTGCTTTTGGAAAGTTCATTGCAGCCCAGCGAAACGGCTTTTCTTTGAAGATGCCTTCAAGGTTCCACGGACAGGTCTTCATGCAGCGCCCACACATGGCGCCGCCTTCGGTGGTAATTCTGTAGGTCGTGCATTTTTGACTGTCAGATTTCCAAATTTCATAGCCGTTGAACATGAGTTTTGGGCCAGCCGTGATCGCACCAGAGGGGCATTCACGGGCGCATTTGTTGCAGCTTTCGCAGAAATTCTGCAGGCCAAAATCAATGGGTTTGTCGTGCTCCATTGGCATGTCTGTTGTGACCACTCCTGATTTCAGACGTGGCCCCAGAAGCGGGTTCAAGATCACTTCTCCGATGCGGCTGACCTCGCCAAGCCCCGACAACAACAGTAAGGGCGGCTGCAAAACTTCGCCGTCCATCACGGAATGGGCTTTGGCTTTGTACCCTAGTTTGCGGATCTGTTTGGCGATGACGCCACCCAAAAGTGAAAAGCGCAAATAGGCGCGCATGGATTGCGCCACGCTGATCCAATCATCACCAGATGCACCCTCCATCGTTTCATAGCCTTGATCGATGATCATCGAAATCGCTTGATCATGGGGCGGCTCTATCGGTGCACCTGTCGCGTCATGGCTATACCAAGTCCAATCTGGACAACGTGAGATACCAACAGCATCGACGCCCAAAAAGTAGCTCGCTGCTTTCACATTTGCCGCGTTTTGCTTGGGGTCGCTGGGTCGCTTTTCAATCACGTCGCTTGCGCCGTCTTGCAACAGAACAAACGCACCCAGAAGGCGACGTTGGGCAAAAGCCGTTGGGCTTTTGCGCGCATACCAACCACCGCTTGCTGCTTGTTGTTGCTTTTTGCCCATATCGCCAAATTGTGCGCGGGCAAACATATCTGCGCGCTTAGGTACGCGTGCAACACGGGCTTCGTCGATGTAGGTTGTTGGGCTCTCGACACGCTTGAGTTTTTCAAAAGCATGCGCCCCGTCTACATAGTTGCGTTTGGCATATGGATCGCGGTTGAACGCGCTCTTGGACGTGCCTTTTCCAATCCACCAGTCTGGGCCATTTGGTTGGTCTGACCAAGGGACGAGTGGTGCGTCGATTGCCATATCCAAATCGGTGGTGACCACAGCAAGGCCGAAGCCTTCCCCAATGTATGGGGCGAAAAGGCGGGATTTTTCCACACTTGCAAGACCTGCTGCTACGGCCAGTTGATTGAGATCAACATCAGTAGAGGTAGGTGAATGCGCACGCGCTGAGAAGCCCAATAGATGTAGGTATTCAGCCAGAATAGTTGCAGTTTCTGTCGCTCGAAGAGCTGCGCGATGTGCTTGCGTCCCAACAATCCAATCGGCCCCCGGTTCATGGCCTTTGGGGTCGCGGTGATGCTCTATGAGCAAGACAATCGCACGGGTGTGATGGGTGATCGTGTCTAGCGGGGCTTCGATCGATTCCTTCAGTGCAGCCATGATTTGATCGATGCCAGAGGCGAGCGTCTTGGTTTGCTTGTTGCGGATATAATCCGCTAGGCGATCTATGTCCGGATTGCGCGTTGGGACATTCAGAAACGCAGTGCTGGGCAGCGCGCAAATGCCCACCATAGATGTGTCCTGAAAATAGCCAAACGCTTTCAAATGATTGCTACGTTCTTGCATATTGTCAGGCAGGGCTGCGGGTGTCTCGTTTACGACGCCATCGCGGATCGCATCCATCATGGCTTGGTATTCTCCCATCGCGTTCACAAGCGAATGGGGTGTTGCAAGATCACGAAAATCAAGCGGTTTTGTCTGCGGCACGCGGCTCAAATCAGGCATCGTTGTAGCACGTTTTAAGCGCTCAAGCGGGTAAGGCCCCAAATGAAAAGGACGGTCCTTGGTGGAGAAGAAGCGCATGCCCATGTCGTATCCAGCCTTGCTCAAGTTTTCGTAAGCGTTAGCTCTCAAACAAAAAAGTTTGGGTTGAAAGCGAGCGCGCATATTGATGAATGCTAACAGGCAGGGGAAGGCTTGCCAAAGTCTAAAATTAATAGACCTGCCGCCTTTGTGCAAAAAACGGATCGCTCTGAGGGATTTGAACCCCTAGAGTTGATCATGAACACACATGTCAAACAAGGCCAAGAGGCCAGCTATCATTACAAACTTGTTCGCAGAGCGATTGAGCGTTTGGATACCAGTGACGCGCCAGTGTCGCTTGAGGCGCTTGCGCAGGAAATGCAGCTCAGTCCGACGTATCTGCAACGGTTGTTTTCGAAATGGGCTGGGGTTTCTCCGAAACGCTATCAACAGTTTCTTGCGCTGGATCACGCCAAAACGCTTTTGCGCGCCCATTATTCCACCTTGGAAACGGCGGTTGATGTAGGGCTTTCAGGTGGTGGTCGTTTGCACGATCTTTTCTTGCGGTGGAAAGCCATGAGCCCGGGCACATATGCCAAGGGCGGTGCGGGTCTGACGATCTACACAGGGTGGTTTGACAGCCCGTTTGGACGTGTCCTCGCGATGGGAACAGATGTCGTTCTGTGCGGCATGGCCTTTGCGGAGGAAACGGGTTGCGATGCGACTTATGCTGATATGGCAAGCCGCTGGCCCGACGCGACTTTTGTAGACAGCCCAGATCGGCTGGATGCTTGGGTCAGCGCTGCTTTTGGCGGTGCTGGCGAGCGGAAACTTCACCTGATTGGCGCACCTTTTCAGATCAAGGTTTGGGAAGCTTTGCTGCATGTTCCTAGCGGGCATGTCACCACATATTCTGACATTGCCCGCGCGGTTGGCAGTCCAAAAGCAGTGCGTGCAGTGGGAACGGCGGTTGGCAAGAACCCTGTCAGTTGGCTCATCCCGTGCCACCGCGCTTTGCGTAAGTCAGGCGAACTTGGCGGGTATCATTGGGGAACACCTATAAAGCGAGCAATGTTGGCGTTTGAAAGCGCTGGGCGCGAAGCGGCAGAGAGTGAAATGGCGAAATAGTGCTGAAATTCCCCAAAACCAATTCTTGGGAAACCGATTCGCTGGTGCTATAGCACGTTCAGCTCCGATCAACGGAGAGAGCATATGAGGCACAAAATGACACGATCCAAACCCCTACTCGCGCTTTCGGCGGCGTCCCTTATCGCTTTGACAGCGTGTGTTTCGCCGGACAGTTCAGCGAACAATTATTTCAAAAAGACAAAGACCGGAACTGCCATTGGCGCAGGTGTCGGCGCGGTCGTAGGCCTGATTTCCGGCGATAGCGCGCAAGAACGTAAGTCCAACGCAATCAAAGGCGCGCTTATTGGTGCTGCTGGCGGTGCGGTCGTTGGTAACGTGCTTGATAAGCAAGCCGCAGAACTTCAGCAAAACCTTGGCAATGATCGCGTGACAATCACCAATACGGGGGATCGCTTGATCGTAACCTTGCCTCAGGACATCACTTTTGCATCTGATAGTGCCGTACTTTCAGGTGGTATCCAGAATGATTTGATGGCGGTTGCGAACAACTTGCAATCCTATCCGGACTCCACGGTTCAAATCATCGGTCATACCGATAGCACAGGCGAAGCAGGGTATAACCAAAACCTGTCTGTACAGCGCGCCAATGCCGTAACCAACGTTCTTGCGGGGTCGGGTGTTCCACAGTTCCGCCTTCAAGGCATCGGCCGCGGTGAAGATCAGCCCGTGGCAAGCAATCTCACGAAAGAGGGCAAAGCCCAGAACCGTCGGGTCGAGATTGTCATTCTCCCGACAACCTAAGCCGCAATGTTTCATACTTCATTAATGAGAGCCCTGCCTTTTGGTGGGGCTTTTATTTTTGCACAGACACTCTGCATGAGCAGAGATTGAACTCTATGCTCCTTTAGTCTTTGTGAGGGTAAACGTTCATTCAAAAAAAGGTCCTATCTTATGGCAACTCCTAAAATACTTGGCATTTCCGGCTCGCTTCGCTCTGGCTCGTTCAACACAAAGTTGCTCAACGCTGCGATCACATCCTTTGGTGGCGCTGACGCGAGCGTCGCGGACATTAACTTTCCGCTCTACGATGGCGACCTCGAAGCAAAGGGCATCCCAGACGCGGTTCAAGCATTCGCGGCTCAGATCGCAGAAGCAGATGCCGTCATCATCTCTAGCCCTGAGTATAACAAGGGTATTTCCGGTGTGCTCAAGAACGCATTGGATTGGGTGAGCCGCGTTGAAGGCAATGTCTTTCGCGGCAAGCCAACACTTGTCATGGGCGCGGCTGCAGGGCGCACGGGTGGCGAAACAGCTTACTTTATGACGCGCCATTGCCTGACGCCTTTGGGCGCGACAGTCTTGGCAACTCCTGCGGTTCTGGTGGCTGGTGCATTTGGCGAGTTTAACGACGATGGCACTTTGAAAAGCGAGCAATATCAAGCGAGCCTTGATGCTGCCGTCACAGCGTTGCGCAGCGCCGCGGGCTAACGAATAGATGCTTCCGGCCGGAAACCTTCTGGAATCCGGTCGGTGCCATCTAATATCAGATCGGCCATGACCTCTGCGATTTTTGGGGCCATGCCAAAGCCAATTTTGAAGCCTCCGTTCGCAATGAAAGCGCCCTTTCGCACAGGATGGTGTCCAATCATTGGTGCGCGCGATTTTGCACGCGGTCGCACACCTGCCCAACGCTCAATAACGGGTGCATCAGCAAGCACTGGAAACGCATGTTTCGCGCGCGAAACAACATCATCCAGTTGTGTGTCGGTGCTGGTGGGGTCGTCAAATTCGCGCTCACTGGTAGAGCCAATCGCGATTGTTCCATTGGCATGTGGAATAATGTGCAACGCATCTGCGAAAAGCTGTGGTGCATCCAATGGGGTCTCAAACTGCAAGACTGCCGCCTGACCTTTGACGCCATTGCCCACAGGTTGCGCCATCTGTTCAGCGAGCGCGAGCAAACCTTTCCAACCGGTCGCTTCAACGATGATACCTTGCGCGGTGCCTTGCGCGTTTACCAAGCAGCCTTTGCTCTGCAACGCAGCAACAAGAGCATCGCATGTCATACGAGGATGCATACGCCCGCTTAACGTATCAAAGATCACCGGACCTGTTTCGCTTTTTGGCGACCATGGGCCAGGGGCGTCGATGATATCAAACTGCGCTAATCCTTGCCAAAGCTCTTTGGCCCCTTCGCGGCGCGTTTTTGCCAGCTCTAGCGTCCGCTCATCGTTGATAGGTTGCAAACGGCCTGAACGCGCGTAACCGGTGCTTTTGCCGCCTGCGTCTTCGACCATTTGCCAATAGTTTTCTGCCATGATCAGACTTTCGAATTGGAACTGTTTTTTGTCGTTCCAATGCTCTGGCGTGTGCGGTGCCAAGGCACCAACGACACCGCCGCTAGACCCCGCGCCAACACCGTAGGGATCAATGACTTGAACCCGCGCGCCACGCTGAACACAGCTCCACGCTATGCTTAGGCCAAATATACCTGCGCCATAAACGGTGATATCTGCCATTGCCATTTGCGCGCCCTCGTGTCCAATGCGTTTGACTAGCACCTAAGGCAAACGCACATGAACGACCAGACAAGCAAGCTCGATTGGAACGAAGATGGCGTCCCGATTTCGCAGCGCTTTGATGATCCGTATTTCTCACTGCAGGATGGTCTTGCTGAAACCAAACATGTGTTTTTGGGAGGCAATGATTTGCCTGCGCGTTT
>JAHEGL010000125.1 GCA_024645145.1 Planktotalea sp. | reverse complement strand
TAACCAGAGACATATTCAGAACCTGCTCACTGCACAAGAACGCACATCAACGATACTCGGTCACTCAAAAGGAACCGCTATGTTAGATTCGGTTCAATGCCCCGACTGCAAGCGCATCAACGAAGTTTTATCGCGCGTTGGTGATCGTTGGAGCGTTCTAGTGATTATTTCTCTGGGCCAATACGGAACCCTGCGCTTCAATGAGCTAAAGCGTAATTTGGGTATTTCGCAACGGATGCTAAGCCTAACGTTGAAAGAGCTCGAGCGAGACGGATTGGTCAACCGGACCTATCATCCGACAATCCCACCAAAGGTGGAATACAATCTCACACCGATGGGTCAATCATTCCGCGAGCCCGTCAATGCATTAGGACACTGGGCCTTGGGCAACCTTGCTAAAATCGATTCCGCGTGAGAAATTTATGACGCCAAAGCGACATAGCACCCTGCCAGCCTATTCATTCTGACACCTTAAGCTAATCGAGCTAGCATTCATTTGAGCAACTGCGGCGAATTTACGGTTTATTTGCATATCAGACGTCCAGCACCGTACTTAAGAGCACCCTGAACCCAACAAAAAAAAGGCCAGCAAATGCTGCAGGCCTTCCATAATTTCGCGCGAAAGAACTTTAGTTCTGTGCGTAATATTCGATGACGAGGTTTGGTTCCATCACAACTGGGTATGGAACATCAGACAACCCAGGTGTGCGCGTGAACGTCGCTGTTAGCTTGGAGTGATCTACTTCCATGTAGTCAGGCACGTCGCGCTCTGGAAGCTGTGTCGCTTCAAGAACTGCTGCCATCTGCTTGGAACGATCACGCACTTCTACAACGTCGCCTTCTTTAACGCGGTAAGACGCGATGTTTACCTTTTTGCCGTTCACACGAACGTGGCCGTGGTTCACGAACTGGCGCGCAGCGAACACTGTAGGGACGAACTTTGCACGGTACACAACCGCATCGAGGCGACGCTCGAGCAAGCCGATGAGGTTTTCACCTGTATCGCCTTTTACACGGTCCGCTTCTTTAAAGATCTTCTTGAACTGCTTCTCGGTCAAATCGCCGTAGTAGCCTTTCAATTTCTGCTTTGCACGCAGCTGAAGACCAAAGTCAGACACTTTGGCTTTACGACGCTGACCGTGCTGGCCGGGGCCATATTCACGGCGATTAACTGGGGACTTCGGACGACCCCAGATGTTTTCGCCCATACGGCGGTCAATTTTATATTTGGCAGATGTACGCTTGGTCACAATCTGGATCCTTTCAAGTTTCAATTTTGAAAGGTGCTGTCCTTTGGATTTGCTCTATACGTGAAGGTATAAACAGAGCGCGTCCCGACAGGCATCCCCTTGCGGGGGCCACCAACACCAATGAAGGGGCGCATACAGAGGGGGTATGAGTGAGTCAACAGCTCACTGACCTAGCGCGCCAGCTTTTTCACTGCTTCGTGCCGCGGGCACGTCACAAGGTGATCATTTACCATGCCAACCGCTTCCATAAAGGCATAAACAATCGTGGGTCCGCAAAACTTGAAGCCACGTTTCTTAAGGTCTTTTGAAACTTTTGTGGACAATTCTGTGAACGGCGGCACCTCATCAAGTGTACGCCAAGTATTCTGGATCGGTGCACCGCCTACAAAATCCCATAGATAGCGATCAAACCCTTGCTCTTGCTCGATACTTTGCCAAACACGCGCGTTGGTTATTGTCGCTGCAATCTTTCCGCGATGGCGAATGATACCTGGGTTTTGCAATAGGCGCTCGATGTCGTCTTCGCCCCAACCTGCTATAATGTTTGGTTCAAATTCAGCAAACGCTTCCCGAAAATTCTCTCGTTTTTTCAAGATGGTGATCCAACTCAGCCCAGCTTGGAACCCATCAAGGATCAACTTCTCCCAAAGCGCACGGCTGTCATACTCCGGAACACCCCAGTCAGTATCGTGATAATGAACGTAAATCTCTTCAGACCCGGCCCAGCCACAGATTTCACCCATCTCAATACCCCACAATCAAAATCACCTTCTGTTCTAATCAAATTAGAACAAAATGGGAATATTAATCTATTGTTAGATGTTTCGCGCTTATCACTCACTTGATTTTCAAGGGGACTGAAATGACGCAAAATCGCAAACGTGGCCAGCTTGATCCACACAGCTATAATGACCCGCTCTCTGCGGCGGTGAACCAACGCGATCGCTCTACCCTTGAAATGGTACGCTCTGCGCTTGAGCATAAGCAAGTAATGCTTGCCTATCAGCCGATCATGGCCAGCACAGGTGGCGTGGCTTTTTACGAAGGGCTCATTCGTGTTTTGGATGAAACCGGTCGTATCATTCCTGCGCGTGAATTTATCAACGTGATTGAAGAAACAGAAATGGGGCGCATTGTTGATTGCCTCGCTCTGGAAAAGGGCCTGCGCGCACTTCGTAAGAACCCGACCTTGCGACTTTCAATCAATATGTCCGCACGCTCTATTGGGTACGGTCGTTGGAAACGTGTCCTTGATCGCAACCTACGAAATGATCCAACGCTCGGTGAACGTTTGATAATGGAAATCACAGAAACCTCCGCGATACTTGTGCCAGAACTTGTCATTGCGTTCATGGCCGATCTGCAAGAGCGGGGCGTTTGCTTTGCGCTCGACAACTTTGGTGCTGGATATACGTCTTTCCGATACCTGCGGGATTTCTACTTCGACATGATCAAGATTGATGGGCAGTTTATCCGTGGAATCGCCCACAACCCTGATAATCAAGTTTTGGTGCGCGCGTTAGCCTCTATTGCCCAGCACTTTGACATGTTCACCGTCGCCGAGTTTGTCGAAAATAGTGACGATGCAACTTTCCTCGCCGAAAATGGAATTGACTGCTTGCAAGGTTACTATTTCGGTGCGCCGACGGTTCGCCCACCTTGGGAAGAAAACACAACAGCATTGCGCGCCAGTGCCTAAACCCAAGCCATGCAAAATGCTCAACCCTGCCCATATGCTTTTGGCTGAGACACCCTGACAGTTTACACGCGACCCTTGCACAGGCTATTGACGCGGCGGAAAGATGGACACGCACGTAGTAGATGCTCAAGCAATTTGGCATTTGTTACTTTGTGACAGAATTCTTCGCCACAAAAAGACAGAGGGTCATATGACAAATATTGTAATCGCCTCCGCCGCTCGGACTGCCGTTGGCAGCTTCACGGGTTCCTTCGCAAATACGCCTGCACATGATTTGGGTGCAACGATGTTGAAAGGCCTTGTTAAGCGCGCAGGCATCGACGCTGCCGACGTCTCCGAAACAATTCTCGGTCAGGTTCTGACCGCAGGCCAAGGACAAAACCCAGCACGCCAAGCGCACGTAAATGCAGGCTTGCCCATCGAATCTTCGGCTTGGTCCATTAACCAGGTTTGTGGTTCCGGTCTTCGCGCTGTCGCGCTTGCTGCGCAACACATCCAGCTTGGTGATGCGAACATTGTTGCCGCAGGTGGTCAAGAAAACATGTCCTTAAGCCCCCACGTCGCGCATCTGCGCGCAGGTCACAAAATGGGTGACATGAAGTACATCGACAGCATGATCCGCGATGGACTTTGGGACGCGTTCAACGGCTATCACATGGGCCAAACAGCGGAAAACGTTGCTGAAAAATGGCAGATTAGCCGTGATATGCAGGACCAGTTCGCTGTCTCCTCCCAGAACAAAGCAGAAGCTGCGCAGAAAGCTGGCAAATTTGCGGATGAGATCGTTCCTTTTGTCGTCAAGACACGCAAGGGCGACATCATTGTCGATAGCGACGAGTACATACGCCACGGCGCAAACCTTGAAGCAATGGCAAAAATGCGCCCAGCATTTACCAAAGACGGTTCCGTCACAGCAGCAAACGCGTCTGGTCTAAACGACGGAGCGGCAGGTGCATTGCTGATGACTGCGGATGAAGCAGAGAAACGCGGTATCGAGCCACTCGCGCGCATCGCATCCTATGCAACCGCGGGACTTGATCCGTCCATTATGGGTGTTGGCCCGATCCACGCATCCCGCAAAGCTTTGGAAAAAGCTGGCTGGAAAGCGGAAGATCTTGATCTTGTTGAGGCGAATGAAGCGTTTGCTGCGCAAGCTTGTGCCGTCAACAAGGACATGGGTTGGAACCCTGAGGTCGTAAACGTAAACGGCGGCGCAATCGCGATTGGTCACCCAATCGGCGCGTCTGGTGCGCGTATCCTCAACACGCTTTTGTTCGAAATGAAGCGTCGCGATGCGAAAAAAGGTCTCGCAACGCTTTGCATCGGCGGCGGCATGGGCGTCGCTATGTGCCTCGAGCGTGCATAAATAACGATGTGAGGGAGGATCAAGCCTCCCTCACACAACCCTCAAAATCCATCACGAAACATTATTGCTAAATTCTATCTTGATCAGTAATAAGATTACTGACGTAATTGATAATTGGAGACTACATCATGGCAAGAGTTGCACTCGTCACAGGCGGTTCACGCGGCATCGGCGCTGCTATTTCTAAAAAACTTCAGGCAGACGGCTTCACAGTCGCAGCCACATACGCGGGCAACGACGAAGCCGCGGCCGCATTCACGGCGGAAACTGGGATCAAAACCTACAAGTGGAATGTCGCAAGCTACGAAGAAAGCTCAGCGGGCATCGCTCAGGTCACCGCTGATCTCGGCGCGATCGAAGTTGTCGTTGCGAACGCTGGCATCACCAAAGACGCCCCTTTCCACAAAATGACACCAGAAATGTGGAACCAGGTGATCGACACCAACCTGACAGGCGTTTTCAACACGGTTCACCCGATCTGGCCCTCCATGCGTGAAAACAAGTTTGGCCGCGTTATCGTGATTTCTTCGATCAACGGTCAAAAAGGTCAGTTCGCACAAGTGAACTACGCGGCAACAAAAGCTGGCGACTTAGGCATTGTGAAGTCCCTAGCGCAAGAAGGCGCACGCGCAGGCATTACGGCAAACGCAATATGCCCGGGCTACATTGCGACGGAAATGGTTATGGCAGTTCCTGAAAAAGTGCGCGACAGCATCATCAGTCAAATCCCAGCAGGTCGCCTTGGTGAGCCAGAGGAAATCGCGCGCTGCGTTGCGTTCCTTGCATCTGACGATTCGGGTTTTATCAATGGCTCGACGATTTCAGCGAACGGCGCACAGTTCTTCGTCTGAACGCGTTCTATCCTAAAATAAAAAGGCCCCGATCACCAGATCGGGGCCTTTTTTTATTTATTGAATTTCGAAGGGAGCGCTTAAGTGTGTTCGTCTTCCAAGTGCAACTTCATATCAATCAGAACCTGCTGGATCGCGACTGTTTCTTTCAACAAGCGCTTTGCCTCATTCATCGTGATGACGCCATCTTCGATAGATAGATTGTATTCAGCCATCAACATAGCAAATCGCTGACTAAGGGCGATAACGTCTTGATTCACAACGTCTTTGTCACTTGAATTCTTGCGACGTTCGTCAAATGACAGGGTAATTCCCTTCAATTCTGCCAGCGCTGCTGTCACATGCGGGTAAGATGCGGCTTCTTCCAATGCAGCAACCGCGTCGACCGGCATAAAGCGGTCCGCGTGCTCATCATTATCTGAGTAGTAACGCCCAAGTGTCGCTTTGGATTTTCCGGTAAGCTCGCAAGCTGGCTCGATGCCAACGTCTTTCACCAAAGCTTCCGTATGCTTTTTTAGATAGCTGCCAACTCCGGCCATACCGCATCCCCAATTCCGCCAAAACCTTTAGGGGGAAGTCCTTAATTACATTCCCATGCATCACTTAGCGGGAATGTGAGATTTGTAAACCGTTCTGATATTTTCAGAGCGTGTGAGTAACGAGTGACCCTAAGTTTAGGGTGTAAACCAAAGAGGGCGACCCAAAACGCTTTCTGCGGTGGGTCGTCAAAGTTGGTGTCATGAGTATTGGGCGTGTGAGGGTCAGAGGTTTCTGCTTTACACGCCCTTTTGTTTTTTGCTGGGCTACAAAGCCGACTTGTCAGTGCCCGCAGCTTTGGGCAAAACGCACGTATGGCCAAACTGTATTTCCACTATTCAACAATGAACGCGGGCAAATCGACTGTCCTGCTTCAAGCCGCCCACAACTATATTGAGTCAGGCATGAACGTACATTTGTTGACGGCGCGTTTTGACAACCGCGCTGGGGATGGCCGTATCGCAAGCCGAATTGGGATCGGCAAAGATGCTGATACGTTTGATGACACGGATGATCTTTACGAAAAACTTGCAACACGTATGGCACAAGGCCCTTGTGCGTGTGTGTTCATTGACGAAGCACAGTTTTTATCAGAAGACCACGTTTGGCAGCTCACGCGCGCGGTCGACGACTTGAGGGTACCTATCATGTGTTACGGCTTGCGCGTCGATTTTCGCGGCAAGCTCTTTCCTGGCTCTGC
>JAHEGL010000115.1 GCA_024645145.1 Planktotalea sp. | reverse complement strand
TGAGTTCATTCAATATGCGCTGCGCATGGGCGCAAGTGCTATTCTGACCGATTCCGTCGGTGCAGAAATTGCTGTAGATGAATTGGCAGGTGCGGATGCCGCCGTGATTACCACGGATGATCCGCGCGGCGCCGTGGCTTTTGCGGCAGCGCTTTATTTTGGCGCGCAACCCCCCGTTATGACGGCTGTCACAGGCACGAATGGCAAGACCTCCGTGAGCACCTTTGTGCGCCAGATTTGGAACCTTCTTGAATTGGAAGCCGTGAACCTTGGCACAACAGGCGTAGAGGGGAGCTTGCATTTGCCGCTCGCGCACACGACGCCTGAACCGATCATGCTGCACCGCACACTCTCGACACTGGCGCACGAAGGTATCTCTCATGCGGCTATGGAAGCGTCGTCACATGGCCTTGATCAGCGACGCTTGGATGGGGTTGATCTCGCGGCTGCGGGATTTACCAATTTTACCCAAGATCATCTGGACTACCACGGCACGTTCGAGGCGTATTTTGACGCTAAGATGGGGCTGTTTAAGCGTGTTTTGCAAGATGACGGTGTCGCCGTCGTAAACCTTGATGACCCCAAGGGCGCAGAGGTCGCGATGATCGCGCAGTCCCATGGCCATGAATTGATTGGTGTCGGTCGCGATCCTGAAGCCGACCTGTGTCTGCTGGGTCAACGCTTTGACGGCACTGGGCAGGACGTTTTGTTTAAATGGCATGATAGACCGTTTCAGGCGCGTCTGAACCTGATCGGTGGTTTTCAGGCAGAAAATGTCTTGCTCGCGGCTGGTCTTGTGATTGCGTGTGGTGAAGATCCTGCTCGCGTCTTTGATACCCTGAGTGATCTTGAGACGGTTCATGGGCGTATGCAACTTGCAGCAACGCGTGCCAATAGCGCATCGGTCTATGTGGATTATGCACATACGCCGGATGCTGTTGAAACCGCACTCAAAGCGATGCGCCCGCATGTGATGGGGCGGCTTTTGGCAATTGTTGGGGCTGGTGGGGATCGCGATACCTCAAAACGGCCTCTTATGGGGCAGGCGGCCGCTGAACATGCTGATCTGGTGTTCGTGACAGATGACAATCCGCGATCTGAAGATCCGGCACTGATACGCGCGGCAGTGATGGAGGGCGCGCCAGAGGCGATAGAAGTTGCAGATCGCGCCGAGGCGATCCTTCGCGCCGTCGATGCGCTTGCGCCGGGCGATGTTTTGTTGATTGCAGGCAAAGGTCACGAAACAGGGCAAGTCGTTGGCGACACGATCTTCCCGTTTGATGATTGTGAACAAGCAAGCGTCGCAGTCGCTGCATTGGAAGGAGATCGCGCATGACCCTTTGGAGCGCGAAAGACGCGGCCGCTGCAACAGGTGGTCAAGCGGTTGGTAACTGGGATGTTAACGGAATTTCTATCGATACACGCACGATTGAGGCAGGCGATTTGTTCGTCGCGT
Source organism: Planktotalea sp. (assembly GCA_024645145.1). Classification (GTDB taxonomy): domain Bacteria; phylum Pseudomonadota; class Alphaproteobacteria; order Rhodobacterales; family Rhodobacteraceae; genus Planktotalea. Next base: position 5,001 of record JAHEGL010000115.1, on the reverse strand, counting down.
TGAAAGCTGCGCGCGATGGGCATGAGTTCGTCGCGCAGGCACTGGCCAAAGGGGCAGGGGCGGCGCTAGTGAGCCATATCCCAGACGGCGTTGCGCAAGATGCGCCTCTGCTCATTGTAGATGATGTGTTGAGGGCGCTGGAAGATCTTGGCTGCGCAGGACGTGCGCGCACCGATGCGCGTGTCGTAGCAATTACTGGCTCTGTAGGCAAAACCTCAACCAAGGAGATGCTGCGCGATGTGCTTAGCGCGCAAGGGCGCACTCATGCGTCTGTTGCGAGTTACAACAATCATTGGGGTGTGCCGCTGACCCTTGCACGCATGCCAATCGATACGGAATACGCTGTGATCGAAATCGGGATGAACCACCCCGGTGAAATCGCACCGCTCGCCAAAATGGCGCGTCCGCATGTGAGTTTGGTGACCACTGTTGCCGCCGCCCATTTGGAAGCTTTCGACAATATCGAAGGGATTGCCGCTGAAAAGGCATCTATCATGGAAGGGCTTGAGCCGAACGGGCTTTCAGTTCTTAACGCGGATGTTGCAACAGCTGCAATTCTTGAAGACGTCGCTGAAAGGCTTGGTGTGAGTGCTGTTTGGTTTGGTCAAAAAGCCAAGGAATACACTCTCGAAAACATTGTGTTAAAGGGCAACACAACGATTGTTGAGGCCAATGCTATGGGCGCGCCTTTGTTGTTCAAAGTCCAAAGCGCAGGACAACACTTCGCGATGAATGGACTGGGGGCGCTGGCCTGTGCGCAAGCACTTGGCGTCGATCTCGCGCTGGCCGCGCAATCCATCGCGACTTGGACACCGTTTACGGGACGTGGTGCGCGTGAGGAGATCGCGCTTGATCCTGCGGACAGTCGCATGACGCTTGAATTGATTGATGACGCTTATAACGCCAATCCGACCTCGCTTAGCGCAGCATTGGATGTGTTGGCCGCGGCTAAAGTGACTCATGATATCGGTCGTGTCTCCAAGGGGCGGCGCATTGCCTACCTTGGCGATATGAAAGAGCTTGGTCCAGATGAAATTGCGATGCACCAAGCGGTGGCAGAGCTGCCGAGCATTGCGCAAATCGACGTTGTGCATTGCGTGGGCTCCTTGATGCGTCACTGCTATGATGCGCTGCCTGATGCGAAAAAAGGTCACTGGACCGAGCACAGCACAGAAATGGCTGGTTTTGTCGGCCATGACCTTGATGCAGGTGACGTTGTGCTGGCAAAAGGCTCCCTTTCAATGGGTCTTTCGCGCGTGGTGGACGCTGTTGCTAAATTGGGTCATACGATCCCAAAGACCTCCGAAAAGGACGATGTTTAAATGCTGTATTGGTTAACCGCTCTCTCTGATGGGGGCGATTTTTTCAACCTCTTTCGCTACATCACCTTTCGTGCAGGCGGGGCGTTTTTGACGGCGCTCATCTTCGGATTTGTGTTTGGCAAACCTTTGATCAACGTGCTGCGCCGTCGGCAAGGCAAAGGCCAACCTATCCGCGATGATGTTCCCGAGGGACATTTCGTCAAAGCAGGGACGCCGACAATGGGCGGTCTTTTGATCGTAGGTGCATTGCTGACATCAACGCTGTTGTGGGCGCGACTTGATAACCCGTTTATCTGGATTGTTCTTTTTATTACAATATCTTACGGTGCAATCGGGTTTGCCGATGATTACGCGAAAGTGTCCAAGCAAAACACTGCGGGCGTGTCTGGCAAGGTCCGTTTGCTCTTGGGCTTCACCGTTGCCGCGATCGCTGGCTTTTGGGCAGCACAATATCACCCACCAGAGTTACAAAACCAACTCGCGTTGCCGATTTTCAAAGATACGCTGATCAACCTTGGCTATCTCTTTGTTCCTTTCGCTGTGATCGTGATCGTAGGCGCGGCAAATTCAGTGAACCTGACCGACGGTCTTGATGGGCTGGCTATTATGCCGGTGATGATTGCATCAGGGACGCTGGGCGTTATCGCCTATGCGGTGGGTCGCGTCGATTTCACTGAATATCTGGACGTGCATTATGTGCCCGGGACTGGCGAAATTTTGATCTTTACGGCTGGTATATTTGGCGGGGGTCTTGGCTTTCTTTGGTACAACGCACCACCCGCTGCTGTCTTTATGGGCGACACAGGATCGCTCGCGCTTGGCGGTGCATTGGGGGCGATTGCGGTTTCGACAAAGCACGAATTGGTGCTCGCCATTGTGGGTGGTTTGTTTGTGGTCGAAGCGTTGTCGGTCATCATTCAGGTGCTCTACTTCAAACGCACAGGCAAGCGTGTGTTTTTGATGGCACCGATCCATCACCACTACGAAAAGAAGGGCTGGGCTGAACCGCAAATCGTCATTCGATTTTGGATAATCTCGCTCATCCTTGCGATCATTGGTCTTGCGACCTTGAAAGTGCGCTAAGCGCTCGCATCGGAGTACGCCCTGGCCCTTACCTAGGGCTTTCCAAAGCGTTGGAAGATGCCATCGTTTGGATCGTGCAAACGAAAACGGCCCGCTGAGAGTGCTCAGAGGGCCGTTCGCTGAAATTTATAAAGCGTTTAGAGTAGGTCCGTCGATGCGAAGATGAAGTCTGCTTCTTCCAGCTCTTCTTCGCCTTGGATGATCACGCTCAACGCATCCGTACCATCCAGATCAAACGCCAACGTGGAAGACCCGCCCCCCGTCAGCAAGAAGTCTGCAAGATCGTCAAAGTTCGCCACATCGGTGACACCACTTAGATCAATCTGGTCAGCGCCTTGCGTGAAGTCGGTAATTTCAACGCTGCCTGCTTCTAGGCTGATACCGAAGGCGTCATTGCCTGCACCACCCGTGAGCGTGTCAGCGCCACCCCCACCGAAAAGCGTATCGTCACCTGCGCCACCGCTCAAAGTATTGTCTGCGGTGCTGCCTGTCAACGCATCATCGCCGGATCCTGCATTGATGTTCTCAACGCCAAAGCTGGTGTTGCCTTGATCGTCGATGCCTTCTTCAAGGTCGATCGCATAGCTGACGCTATCTTCGGTCGTCCCTTCAATTTGGAGCGTATCGATCCCGTTGCCACCAAAGTAGCTGTTGCTGCCAGTGTTGGCGATAAAGACGTCATCGCCATTACCACCGTTGTGGAAGTCATTGTCGTCACCGGTGAAGCTGTCATCGCCTTGATCGCCATCGATGCCTGAATAGGTGTTACCGAAGATGTCTGTTCCTGTCTCAAGGTTGATGTTGAAGGCCGTTGCTTGCACAGTTGAGCTGTTGATGATCAGCGCGTCATCGCCAACGCCACCTTGATAAACATTCACGCCTTCGGTCGCGATAAGAATGTCATCCCCTTCGCCACTGATATGCGTGTCGTTGCCAAGACCACCAAGCAGCACGTCTTCGCCTGCAAGACCCGTCAGAACATCATTGCCAGCGCCGCCAGAAAGAAGGTTGTCACCACCTGTACCAGCAATCGTGTCATCGCCATCACCACCTAGCACGTTTTCAACGTTCACGAGTGTATCAACACCCGCAGTGCCTGCTGTGAGATCGACATCCACCCCAACGGTGTTTACTGGGGAATTGTCGATGTCATATGTATCGGCACCCGCGCCACCATCCATGGCGTCGGTTCCGGCACCCACAACAAGAATGTCGTTGCCTGCAAGGCCATTGAGCACGTCATCGCCTTCACCCGCGTTCAACGTGTCGTCATCCGCTGTCCCTGTGAGCGTTTCACCAGCGGCCGTTCCTGTGAACAACTGGCCTGGGATGCCTTCTGGCTCCGGTGTTGGCGTTGGTCTTACAGGTAGATCTGGCGAATCCAGTAGATCACTGGTCAGATCTGGCAGCAATTCAAGCGCTGGCGCATCAGGGGAGGCGCTGACAAGGCTTACGTTATCTACGAACGGACCGGAGCCGTCGCTTTCAGCTCCAACTTTGCGGAACTCCAAAGTGTCAATACCGCCTGTGCCTGTGACTGTATAAGATTAGGTGTCCTAGCTCTCGCTTCCTGTTGGCGTGACAGTATCAATCAATTCACCACCAAAATAGACCTCGATGCTTTCGCTTTCGCCAAAGCGTTGGGCACCACTAAAGCGAAGCTCCATCTCATCATCTTCAATCGTGCGCACAGACTGCGTAAGCGTATCGATGCCACTCTCGGCACCTGTATCTAGCTGTACAAAGTTGCCGCCGTCTGGTGTGTTCACACCAAAGAAGCCGTCGCCCCATACATCCGTGGTTCCGCTAGACGTTGTTCAGCCGGCAAGATCAGCGGCTGTGTCATTGGCTTCAAACCCAACACCAGCATCCAGCTCACCGTTAATTAACAGTTGCGTGCCGACCAAAGGTAGATCTACTGGATCTACTGGATCTACTGGATCTACCGGATCTACCGGATCTACCGGATCTACCGGATCGACTGGGTCCACAGGATCGACTGGGTCTACCGGATCAGTCGTATCAGGCAATACCTCGACAACTGGGGCATTCAATTCAAACGTACCATCCTCATTGGAAACCAACGTGCCCGGGATCACCGTGACCGTGCCGTCCGGCGCAGTCGCCACGATATTGAACAGGTATTCACCATTTTCATCCAAATCCCAGTTGTCGCCGGGATCAGGAGTGAACCAATCGCTTAAGCTTACGACACCTGTGGTTTCGTCAATAGAAAAGACAACAGCGTCGTCACCACTCAGCGTGAAAATTGTTCCAAACGGAACCGGGTCTGGAATGACAGGCTCTGGCTCTGGTTCGGGCAAAACAATGGGATCGGGTACATCAAAGATGTATTCGCCCTCAGCTGTGATCGTCAAAGACGCTGGCGTGTCAGTGACTGTGCCATCAGGCGCATTTGCGGTGATCGTAAATTCGTAGACACCGTTTTCGTCCGCGTCCCAGTTGTCGCCTTCCGTCGGCGCAAACCAATCTTTGACAGTCACTTAACCTGTATAGGTGTTGATATCAAACATTACCGTGTCGGGACCGGATATAGAGAACTCTGTTAGTACAGGTTCTGAGTCTGCGGCGACAA
>JAHEGL010000113.1 GCA_024645145.1 Planktotalea sp. | reverse complement strand
ACAGAGCAAGAGGCTAAGGAGATTATTGAAGCTGCAAAAGAGTATTTACCGAAGGCAGGTGGCTAGCGCAAACGCTGTTCGTCGGGTGGCGATCTCAGGGTCATTCGTTGCGCTTTATACGAGCCAAGTCCGTAATCTTTGAGTTCGGTTTACCTACTTTCATCAAATCGCTGCCCGAGGGGGCGAACGGCGATTGCGCGGCGGGCTAAAGCCCTTGGTTCCGCGCGTGGAGTAGGGCCAAACCTTGTATTTCTTCAATAAACCCCCATGTCAGACCCATGAACAGACGTGACTTTACGCGCGGCCTCGCGAGTTTTGGCCTGACACCTGCACTTCCTTTGCCCGCGTTTGGGGCCGGATCTGCAAGCACTGCAGCCGCGGCGGCGAGCGCGGAGCATATGTATTTCATGGGGTGGTATACGGCGCGGCTGAACAAGACCTGTTCGCCAGAAATGCTGATCCGTGAATTGAAACTCAAACCCGATGTGGCCCATGAAATTTTCGCCAAATTGGTGAAAAGCAAGACAGTATCTGCGCCAAATATGCTTGGGGTGAGCCGCACTATGGACCCTCTGCGTGACACCTATGCGCGTGTCACGGCGAAGCTGGCTGAGCGTGCGGTCTCCGAGCCGTGTAAACTGGTGCAGCGCGATGTTTTGTCAGAGGCAGACACAAGCGACGCTGAAGATGTGCCTTTGGAAGATGTGGCCGATCTGGAGGCGGTTGAACCGAGTGAAACGGCTCAGGACGCGGCGCAGAGCTGAGGCGCGACAAACTGGGGCCGGACTCTTTTCAAAGCGGGGATCAGACATTAGAGAGAGACAACTTTGGTTGAGCGAGCTTCCCCGATGACTGACTTTTCCCATATTCGCGGCAAGATCACTTATGATCGCCCTTTGGCCGATCTCACATGGTTGCGTGTTGGCGGCCCTGCGGAGATGTTTTTCCAGCCTGCGGACCCTGATGATCTGCAATTCTTCTTTAAGAGTTTGCCGCTAGACGTGCCTGTGTTCCCTATGGGCGTCGGCTCGAACCTGATTGTGCGCGATGGGGGCATCAAAGGGGCTGTAATCCGCATGGGGCGCGGGTTCAACTATATCGAGATCGAAGGCCATCATGTGCGCTGCGGTGTCGCTGCGCTTGATGCGCATGTGGCGCGCAAAGCGGCGGACGCGGGGCTGGATCTAATGTTTCTGCGCACGATCCCGGGTGCGATTGGCGGTGCTGTTCGTATGAATGCGGGCTGCTATGGAAGTTATGTCGCAGATCATTTTGTTGAAGCGACAGTGATCACGCGCGCGGGTGACGTGCGTGTTTTGGGCGCAGATGAGCTGGAGTTTGCCTATCGCCAGAGCAACCTGCCTGATGGTTGGGTGCTGACGGAAGTGGTTCTGAATGCTGAGCAGGGCGCGCCGGATGAATTGCATTCGAAGATGGACGCGCAGCTGAAAAAGCGCGATGAGACGCAGCCGACAAAGGATCGCACAGCCGGGTCTACCTTTAGAAATCCAGCGGGTTTTTCATCAACAGGGCAGGCCGATGACACCCATGAGCTGAAAGCTTGGAAGGTGATTGATGATGCTGATATGCGGGGCGCGACGCTTGGTGGTGCACAGATGAGCACCAAACATCCCAACTTTTTGATCAACACAGGTGGCGCAACTGCCGCAGATCTTGAGGGTTTGGGCGAGATGGTGCGAAAAAAGGTTTTCCAAACACAATCAATAGAGCTACACTGGGAAGTGATGAGGTTCGGAGAACCGGCCCCTGAAAAATAAGGGCACCCGAAAACGGGGCCCACAGGCGTAAAACGCGCGTTAAGCGCTACTTAGTATTTGAGGCACGAGTTGGGAATGTCGAGCAGACAACCCCGTTTGGTAGCTGTTTTGATGGGCGGACCTTCGGCTGAACGCGAAGTGTCTTTGTCCACAGGGCGCGCATGCGCAGCAGCTTTACGGGGACACGGTTACACAGTTGAAGAGGTTGATGCGGGCGCTGATTTGGCGGGACGCTTAACTGATCTTGCACCTGACGTTGTTTTCAATGCGCTCCATGGGCGTTGGGGCGAGGATGGTTGCGTCCAAGGTATTCTTGAGTGGCTGCAAATCCCTTACACGCATTCTGGTGTTCTGGCGTCTGCTTTGGCGATGGACAAGCAACGCAGCAAAGACGTATTTAGCACGGCCAACCTCCCTGTTGTTGAGAGCATTATTGCACCCGCCGCAGAGGTGCGCGCGCGTCATGTGATGGACGCACCTTACGTGGTGAAGCCATACAATGAAGGCTCTTCAGTCGGGGTTTATTTGGTGGATGAGGCTGCGAATGGCCCACCCCCGCTTGATGATGATATGCCTGAAATGGTGATGGTTGAAGCGTTCGCGCCAGGTCGCGAGCTGACGACAACAGTGATGGGTGATCGCCCTTTGACGGTGACCGACATCCTGACCGACGGTTGGTATGACTATGATGCGAAGTACAAAGAGGGTGGTTCGCGCCACGTTGTACCCGCGCAAATTCCGCAGCAGATTTGGGATGCCTGCATGGACTATGCAGTGCGTGCGCATGATGCTTTAGGTTGTCGCGGTGTGTCGCGCACAGATTTTAGGTGGGATGAAAGCCGTGGTTTGGATGGCTTGATCTTGCTTGAGACCAATACCCAGCCTGGCATGACATCGACCTCTTTGACGCCAGAGCAAGCGCAAGCAATTGGCATGAGTTTCCCTGAATTGTGCCACTGGATGGTCGAGGACGCATCATGCAACAGATAAGCGCAGACCCTGCACGAGGCCAATCTGCACGGGTGGTCAACCGCTCGAAAAAGCGCAAGAGCGATCCAGCACCTTCGCGCTGGTCATATCGTTTCCAGCGCTTGATGCTTACACCGTTGTTTCGCTTTTCGTTACGTGTTGGTGTTCCGTTTGCGCTGACTTGCTCGCTCGGATTTGTCTATCTCTCAGATGAACAACGGCGTACGGAGCTCCAAGATGTTGTCGCGCAAATGCGTTCCAATATCGAAGAACGTCCTGAGTTTATGGTTCAGTTGATGGAGATTGAAGGCGCAAGCGAAGAAGTCGCAACCGCCATTCATGAGATCGTATCGATCACATTCCCGATCAGTTCTTTTGATCTTTCTCTACCGTTGATCCAGAAAACCGTTACCGATTTGAACCCTGTGCGCAACGCGGACGTTCGTCTTCAGCCCGGTGGTGTTTTGGAGGTCGTCGTTGACGAGCGCAATGTTGCAGCGCTGTGGCGGACCCATGATGGCCTGTTTCGCCTTGATGAAGAGGGCGTCTACATCGGTCTTGCATTAGAGCGGAACGATTTCCCACATTTGCCAGTACTGGCAGGGGACGGTGCTGATGAAGCCGTGCCGGAAGCACGCAATTTGATGAAAGTTGTGGCACCGCTTGGCACGCGTCTTAAAGGATTGGTTCGCATGGGCGAGCGTCGTTGGGATGTGGTTCTGGACCGCGGTCAACGCATCATGTTGCCCGAAAAAAACCCAGCGCGCGCATTGGAACGTGTGATTGCACTTAATCAAGTGCAGGACGTGCTTGAGCGCGACTTGGTCCGTGTTGATATGCGCCTTGCGCATCGCCCGACAATTCGAATGAACGAGAACGCCGTGAAAGAACTATGGCGCATCAAGACGACAGCAGTGGAAGCCTCTGGAAATGAATGATCTTTATAGCACACAGCGCGCAATGCGTAATATGCGAAAAGCCGCGATGCAGCGCGGTGTTGTTGCGATTTTGGATGTTGGCAGTTCAAAGATTGTCTGTCTGATCTTACGTTTTGATGGCACGGATAAATTGAATGAGGGAGATGGTATCGGCTCTCTTGCCGGGCAGACCGGTTTTCGCGTCATCGGCGCTGCAACAACGCGCTCGCGCGGTGTGCGCTTTGGTGAAATCAGTGCAATGTCTGAAACAGAACGTGCGATCCGGACGGCTTTGCAATCGGCGCAAAAAATGGCGCAGATCCGCGTAGATCATGTGATAGCTTGTTTTTCTGGTGCGGAGCCTCGTTCTTACGGGTTGGATGGATCGGTCGAAATTGAAAACACCGTAGTGTCTGAGCAAGATGTCGCGCGCGTTTTGTCGTCATGCGATGTGCCTGATTTTGGACCCGGTCGTGATGTGTTGCACGCGCAGCCTGTAAATTTCGCGCTTGATCATCGCTCTGGTCTGAATGACCCACGCGGACAGATTGGCCAGCACTTAAAGACGGACATGCATATGTTGACGGTCGATGCGACCGCGATCCAGAACCTTGCGCATTGTGTACGCCGTTGTGACCTGGAGCTCGCCGGAGTTGCGTCCTCTGCTTATGTGTCGGGCATTTCTGCGCTGGTTGAGGATGAACAAGAGCTCGGTTCTGCCTGTATCGATATGGGGGGCGGTGCGACGAGTGTGTCGATTTTCATGAAGAAGCACATGATTTATGCCGACGCCGTGCGCATGGGCGGGGATCATGTAACGTCTGATATTTCGATGGGTTTGCAGGTGCCGATGACCACTGCTGAGCGCATCAAGACCGTGAATGGCGGTGTTGTGGCGACTGGCATAGACGATCGCGATATGATTGATATCGGGGGGGACACAGGCGATTGGGACCATGATCGCCGCCAAGTGAGCCGTGCTGAATTGATTGGTATTATGCGTCCACGCGTCGAAGAAATTCTCGAAGATGTGCGCGCGCGTCTTGATGCGGCGGGCTTTGATCATCTGGCGAGCCAGCAAATTGTTCTCACAGGCGGGGGCAGTCAAATCCCCGGGCTTGATGGTTTGGCAAGCAAAATTTTGGGCCAACAAGTGCGCCTTGGGCGACCTTTGCGTGTTCATGGATTGCCCGGCGCAACCACAGGCCCTAGCTTTTCCAGTGCTGTTGGCTTGTGCCTGTTTGCCGCCCATCCACAAGACGAGTGGTGGGATTTTGAGATTCTTGAGAACTATCAAGGGCGTTCGTTCAAACGCGCCATAAAATGGTTCCGCGACAACTGGTAACCCCTACATTTATCCAAATTTGCTAAATGCGGCGGAAAATTGCTGAAAAACTCGCATATTTTGTGGGTTTTTTTGCTTTTTCGCGTGACGTCTCCGAATCGGTTGTTTAGTGTATTGCCTAATAGGCAACAAAAATGGCCCTAAATTGGGTGGACAGACACAGGCGGACAGAGCATGACATTGAACCTCACGGTGCCAGGACAGGAAGATTTGAAGCCACGCATTACCGTATTTGGCGTAGGCGGAGCGGGCGGCAATGCCGTCAACAACATGATCGAGAAAGAGCTCGATGGTGTGGACTTCGTGGTCGCGAACACAGACGCGCAGGCCCTTCAGCAGTCAATGTCTCAGAGTCGCGTTCAGCTTGGCGTTAAAGTCACCGAAGGTCTTGGCGCTGGTGCGCGAGCTGCCGTTGGTGCAGCCGCTGCCGAAGAAAGCATTGAGCAGATCGTCGATCACCTTGCGGGTGCGCACATGTGTTTTATCACAGCAGGCATGGGCGGTGGCACCGGAACCGGTGCTGCGCCAATCATCGCGCAAGCGGCGCGTGAGTTGGGTGTTCTCACCGTTGGTGTAGTTACAAAGCCGTTCCAGTTTGAGGGCGGCAAGCGCATGAAGCAGGCGGAGGAGGGTGTCGAAGCCCTTCAGAAGGTTGTCGATACGCTGATCATTATTCCGAACCAGAATCTGTTCCGTCTTGCGAACGAAAAGACGACGTTTACAGAAGCCTTCTCGCTTGCAGATGATGTGCTTTATCAAGGTGTTAAGGGCGTGACAGACCTGATGGTTCGCCCTGGCTTGATCAACCTCGATTTTGCAGACGTGCGCGCTGTGATGGACGAGATGGGCAAAGCTATGATGGGTACGGGCGAGGCAACTGGTGAGGATCGTGCGATCCAAGCGGCCGAGAAGGCGATTGCGAACCCACTTCTGGACGAGATTTCACTGCGCGGTGCCAAGGGTGTTCTTATCAATATCACCGGTGGCCACGATCTTACGTTGTTCGAACTCGACGAAGCGGCGAACCGTATTCGCGAAGAGGTTGATCCAGACGCGAACATCATCGTGGGTTCCACGCTTGATACAGTTCTTGAAGGTGGCATGCGCGTTTCCGTTGTAGCCACAGGCATCGATGCCGTTGACGTGAATAGCGAACTCCCAGTTCCACGCCGCTCAATGGCACAACCTTTGAAGCAAGCGGAAGAGCAGGCTGCGGCTCCGGCACCAGCCATGTCCATCTCACCCGTTGCAACGACTGCACCAACGGCAGCGCCACAAGAGCCAGCTTTGTTTGAAGAGATGAACACGCAGCAAGTTGCGGCATCTGAGCAAGCGGAAGATATATTTGAGGAAGAAGCAGAAGCGTTCCAACCAGAACTACCTAGCTTTATCGCGGATCGTGGTCAGCCAAGCGCGGCACATGCTGCGCAAGGAGATGATCTTCCGCCACCCG
>JAHEGL010000099.1 GCA_024645145.1 Planktotalea sp. | reverse complement strand
GGCGCGCGGCGTGTCAGGATGGACCCGATTGCGTAGCCACAGGCGCTGCCGGTGCAGGCCAGTCTGCCCCAAAATACCAAATCGCTGTCAGTGCTTTCAAACGCACCTGGCCCAACGAGCAGTGATATGCCGATAAAGCCGATAATCATTCCGATCACGCGGCGCGGGCCGATGCCTTCTTCGGGTGAGAAAATGTAGACTAAAGGCAGCACAATGAGCGGCACTGTTGTCATCGCAACCCCTGCAAAGGCGCTTGGCACGTGTTGTTGGCCCCACGTGAGAAGCAGCATCGGCATCGCGAAAGCAATTGCTCCAATTGCAATGACAAATGGCCAGCCGCGCGATTTGTGAATAGACGTAATGGGTTGACCCATGAAAATTCCAAGCGCGTTTAGAATAAGCGCGCCAAGCGCAAGGCGGGCACCTGCAACCGTTTGAGGGCCAAACCCTTCAAGCGATAAGCTCATCGCCATAAAGGCAGAGCCCCAAATTATTCCAAGAAAGATAATCAGGCACCAGTTTATCAGACCGGGATTTTCGGGCGTGGGGGCGTTGCTCATACGCAAAAGAAATGACCCCAGCCGAAGCCGGGGTCAATCGCTACATTGTATCGATTTGAAGCGATTAGTTCTTCGCTTTGTCGACCATCTTGCCTGCGGAGATCCAAGGCATCATGTCACGCAGCTTGCCGCCAACGACTTCGATCTGGTGCTCATCGTTTGCACGGCGCGAGGATTTGATTGTTGGCTGGCCAACAGCATTCTCGAGCATGAAGTCACGCACAAATTTACCGGACTGAATGTCGCTCAGAACCGCTTTCATGCGGGCCTTTGTCTCGTCGTATGGCAAGATGCGTGGGCCAGAAACGTACTGACCGTACTCAGCCGTGTTGGAGATGGAGTAATCCATGTTCGCGATGCCGCCTTCATAGATCAGGTCCACGATCAGCTTTGTCTCGTGCAAGCACTCGAAATACGCCATTTCAGGCTCGTACCCTGCTTCAACAAGCGTCTCGAAACCCATGCGGATCAATTCAACGATACCACCGCAAAGAACTGCTTGCTCACCAAAGAGGTCTGTTTCGCACTCTTCACGGAAGTTGGTTTCGATGATGCCTGAGCGGCCGCCACCGATTGCGGAGCAATAGGACAGACCGATTTCAAGCGCTTTGCCGGATGCGTTGTTGTTCACCGCAACGAGGCATGGAACGCCGCCGCCTTTGGTGTACTCGCCGCGCACTGTGTGACCCGGACCCTTAGGTGCCATCATGATCACGTCGACGCCTTCTTTCGGCTCGATCAAGCCAAAGTGTACATTCAAGCCGTGTGCGAATGCGATTGCGGCACCTTCACGGATGTTATCGTGGACGTATTTCTTGTATGTTTCTGCCTGAAGCTCGTCGGGCATTGTGAACATGATCACGTCTGCCCATGCTGCTGCCTCGGAAATTTCCATAACTTTCAGGCCTTCGCCCTCAGCTTTCGCCTTGGACGGCGAACCGTCGCGCAGAGCCACAACAACGTTCTTCGCGCCACTGTCGCGCAGGTTCAACGCGTGTGCGTGACCTTGCGAGCCATAGCCGAGAATCGCTACTTTTGCTTCTTTGATGAGGTTAACGTCGCAGTCACGATCATAATAAACGCGCATGGGTTTAGTCCTTTTTGGTTGGAATCAAGTCTTGGACCGAACACTACATGGAAAGTGATGTTGAACTTTCCGATTTTTGCAACTATTTCAAGTTTTTAAAAGTAATCATTCTTATTACTGGGTAATATGTGAAATTTCATGCTTGAAGATGTGGATCGGCGCATATTGCGGCAAATGCAGGCCGCGCCTGAACTGTCAAACGCAGAGCTCGCTGCGCGCTGTGATCTAACAAGCGCGACTTGCTATCGCCGGATAGAAAAAATGCAGGCAAGCGGTGTTCTTAGCGGCCAGCAGGCTGTGATTGATTGGCAAGCGCTCGGTTTTGCGGTCGAGGTCAGTTTGCGAATTACGCTCGATAAAACGCAAAGCCGCGCATTTGATGATTTTATCGAAGCGGCCCGTGCAGTGCGTCATGTTATCGAGATTCAAACGTTTCTTGGTCGTGTGGATGTGCGTCTGTCCGTGATCGCGCGTGATATGGGGCACTACCAACAGATTTACCGCGAACAAATTCTGAGCTTGCCGCATATCGCAGACATCGAAGCATTGATGCATGTCGCTCGTATCAAGCAAAGCGAAGGTTTGCCGCTGTGATTGAGTTGGATGATGTTGATCGCAAAATAATGCGTGCGTTGGCAGATGATGCGACCCTTGGGGCAGGGGCCTTGGGGCGGCGTTTTGAGATGTCTCAACCGGCGATGTGGCGCCGTGTGAAACGCTTGCAGGACGCTGGCGTGTTTCGCGGGCGACGTTTGGTCTTGGATGTGGAAAAGCTTGGGTTTGGTGTAACTGTTTTTCTGGGTGTGAAGCTGGCAACGAAAGGTCGCGTCAGCCTTGAGGATTTTGAGCGCGCAGTCAGCGCCATTCCTGAGGTGCAAACGATTGAACATGTGTTGGGCATGTATGACTATCGTTTGCGCGTTGTCGCGCGTGATATCCCTGATTTTGAACAGGTTTTGCGCCGCCGTATCATGACGCTCCCCGGTGCAGGGGGTGTGGAGGCCAACGTGCTCCTGAGCGAAGAGCGCAGACCCGGCCCGCTTGGCCCTAGTATGCGAATGTAGGCTTTGCCAAGTCGCGTCAATGTCGTTAGCAGTATCTCAACAACTCAGGAGATAGATATGCCCGCATTGCTCGACACCATCGACCCCAATGGCCTCGAAGAATTTTCCGTCGTGTTCACCGACCGTTCGCTCAACTCTATGAGCGGTGCGTTTCAAGGTGTGATGAACGACATCTCAAGCATGCTGAAAGAAGTGTACGGTGCGGACGGGGTCGCGTTGATCCCGGGTGGCGGTTCTTACGGTATGGAAGCGGTTGCGCGCCAATTTGCACGCGGAACAAATGCGTTGGTCGTGCGCAATGGTTGGTTTTCCTACCGCTGGTCGCAAATTTTTGAGACGGGCAGTTTCACAGAGTCTTGCACAGTCTTGAAAGCACGCCAAACAGGCAACGACACGCGCGCACCCTTTGCGCCTGCACCGATTGACGAAGTGGTCGCAACGATCCGGTCTGAGAAACCCCAGATCGTATTCGCACCGCACGTTGAAACATCTGCGGGCGTGATTTTGCCAGATGACTATGTGACTGCATTGGCAAGTGCTGCGCATGAAGTCGGCGCTTTGATGGTGCTCGATTGCATCGCATCTGGTTGCGCGTGGATCGACATGAAATCGACAGGCGTCGATGTGCTGATCTCTGCGCCGCAAAAGGGCTGGTCGGCTTCGCCCTCTGCAGGGCTTGTTATGATGTCAGAGCGCGCGATTGCGCGCTTGGATGAGACAACGTCTGATAGCTTCGCGATTGATTTGAAGAAGTGGTATCAGATCATGCAGGCCTATGAGAACGGCGGTCATGCGTATCATGCGACCATGCCAACAGATGCATTGCGCGCGTTTCGCGATACAATGATCGAGACGAAGGAATACGGGTTTGATATGTTGCAAGCAGCGCAATGGCAGCTTGGCAATGAAGTGCGTGCCTATTTGAAGAGCAAGGGCATTACGTCTGTTGCAGCAGATGGCTATGGTGCCCCGGGCGTTGTGGTCAGCTACACGGATGATCCGGCGATCCAGAACGGCAGCAAGTTTTCTGCGCTTGGTATGCAAATCGCTGCGGGTGTTCCGCTGCAATGTGATGAGCCGGACGATTTCCGCACGTTCCGTTTGGGACTGTTTGGTCTCGACAAGCTCTATGATGTGGACGGCACAATGACACGCCTCACAAAGGTCCTAGACCAAGTGATCTAAACCGATCGGTAGGGTGCGTGGTTGTACGCGCCCTCCTTATCCTTTCGCGCCAAGCCCCATCTGCATTATGGATTTACGAAGCGGTGCGAAGCTATACAGCGCATTCAAGCCAGCGGCGCGCGCATCGCGCAACATGGGTGCATTCAACATCGATGTTTTGTTTAACATTTTGATACCTGCTTCGCGCAATCGTACATCTTTGAAACGTGCATCGTGGTAGGCATCCAACATAGCCGTATCGCCCAACCCTTCAGGACGCGCGCGCGCCAGATCACGTAAGACACGAATATCTCTGAGCGACATGTTCAACCCTTGAGCACCGATAGGGGGCAGCACATGTGCGGCTTCTGCGATGAGTGCGACACGTTCCCCATTCAAGCGCGATGCGTGTTGGCTGATAATCGGCCAAATCGTACGCTCAGACGCTAGTTTCAAATGGCCTAGAACACCGCAAGAGCGCAGGTTCATTGCTTCTTCAAACTGGGCCACTTCCATCTGATGCAGTGCTTGCGCTTTTGGCCCTTCTTCCATCCAAACGATCGCGGAGCTTGGTCTGCCCTCAAAATCGGGTAAAGGCACCAAGGTGAAGGGCCCACCTGTGCGATGAATTTCTGTCGAAACGTTTTCATGCGCGATGTCATGGGTCACAGCAAAGGCGAGCGCCTTTTGGCCAAACCGCGTCGTGTTCACATCGATCCCAGCAGCGTCGCGCATCGCTGAGCCGCGACCATCCGCTGCAATAACGAGCCGTGTGGAAACACGGGTGCCGTCGCACAGCCCCACGCGCGCTTCGGCTGTGCGTGTGAACAAACTCTGTGCGCCAACGCCTGTTTTGTAAGTCACATTGGGCAAAGTTTCTAAGTGGGCAGACATTTCGCGGCGCAGCAACCAGTTAGGAAGGTTCCACCCAAAGGGCTGATCAGAAATATCTGATGCATCAAATTCCTTTGAAATACGCGCCTCGGACTCGGGACCGCCCGCATCGATAATTCGCATAATTTGCAAAGGCTGCGCATGCGGTGAAAGCCGCGCCCAAAGCCCGACCTCTTCGAGCAACGCGCGCGCGGGTTGCAAGAAAGCTGTACTGCGTAAATCTGCGCCCTGGGCGTCGCGCGCTGTAATTGGTTTTGCAGGATCGACACAAAGCACATCAAATCCCGCGTGCGCAAAGGCCGCTGTCGCGGTCAACCCAGCGATACCGCCACCAGAAACGAGTATGTCGTGATCCATATTCATCCTCTTTTGTTACAAATACAGATAGGGGATCAAAGTAAAGGTGCCACGGGCAAAACGCCGCAAGTCATGCGCGAATGCGTTGCAAAAAGGTGGTAAGATCATCTGTGTGGTGCTCGATATGGGGCTGCGGCAATGGGTCGGGCGCGACATGCACTGTGCGCATGCCAAGGGCGTGGGGCACGGACAAATTGCGCGGATCATCTTCAAACATCGCTGCTGTTTTTGGGGTCACCCCATCCAGAGCGAAGACTTTGTCAAAGGCCGCAGCGTCTGGCTTTGGATGAAAATCCGCGTGCTCCACGCCATAAACAGCATCAAAGACATCAGAAAGGCCCCGCGCGTCTAGGACATTGCGCGCGTAGGGTTCGCAACCGTTTGTGTAAACGATTTTTCGCCCTGGCAAGGCTGTGATTGCGCGCCGTAGGCTGGGATCTGGCGAAAGAACCGTGAAATCAATGTCATGCACATCCGTGAGATAGGGTGCCGGATCAACATCATGTTCGCGCATTAAGCCTGCGAGCGTCGTGCCATGGGTGCGCCAGTAATGCCCGCGCAGGTAGTCCGCGCGGTCGCGATCAACGCCCAGTGCGTTCATCACATAGGCGGTCATACGCACTTCGATTTGATCGAAAAGCGTCATATGAGGCGGATACAGCGTATGATCGAGGTCGAACACCCAAGTGTCCACGTGAGAGAAATGCGCTTTAATCATGCGCGCGACGCTAACGGGAATAGTCATGTGTCACAACAGGTTGATCAAAAATGCTGCTGCGCATAGGCTTTGTGGAAATGGGAGCAAGGAAGTAAATATGAGCCAGATACGGGCAGGGCAGACAGACGCTTACGCGTTGATCCTCGAGGCGATTGATGTTGGTGTATTCAAGCCCGGTGATCGTTTGGTTGAAAGTGATCTCGCAGATCGTTTTGGTGTGTCACGCACGCCCATTCGCGAAGCCTTGCAACGACTTGAGACGCAAAACTTGCTGACGCGCGATGGCCGCAGCTTAATCGTCGCGTCCCTGAGCCATAATGAAATGGCTGAACTTTATACGGTGCGCTCCGAGCTTGAAGGGCTTGCAGCGCGTTTGGCTGCACAACATGCGAGCGCGGAAGAGGTGCTGGTGTTGCGCGAAATGGTGCAAGAAGATCGCAAACTCACGGATGATCCATCAGCACTATCGCGCGCGAACCGGCGGTTTCACAAACAAATCCATCTTGCGTCTCACAATCGATTCCTCGTGCGCCAGCTTGATCTTGTGCACCGTTCAATGGCGTTGATGGCGACGACATCTTTGGCGGCTGAAGGGCGCGGTGAGGTGGCAATGGAAGAACACGACGCAATCGTCGAAGCGATTGCCGCGGGCAACCAGGACGCTGCTCAACGCGCT
>JAHEGL010000096.1:4465-6533 GCA_024645145.1 Planktotalea sp. | reverse complement strand
CCTAGACCTGAATGCGCCTGATATCGCCCAGCAATTTCGACTGGCCTACAGTGAGGTCGGCTTTGCTTATCTGATCAATCACGGTGTCCCAGCCGGTTTGCGCGATGCCCTGTTTGCGGCTTCAAAGCAGTTTCATGCCTTGCCCGAAAATTTGAAACGCGAGATCGAAGTTGATGCCACACATCGTGGCTACATTCCTATGGCCGCATCGACAGATGTGAACTCAGACTTCGCAGACATTACCAAGCCAAACCAGTCCAGCAGCTTTATGATGATGCGCGAGGATGATGTAGCCTTGCCTAACGTCTATCTCTCTGGCCCGAACAAATGGCCCGCGCTTCATGGCTTTCGCGAAACGCTTAAACACTACAATAGCGAAATGTGCAGCCTTGGTGCGCGTGTCATGCGCATTGCGCTGCACTCAATTAAGGCGGATGACGCAGCGATGAATATGTTTGCGCCAGCGACCACGTGGTTGCGTTTGCTGCACTATCCCCCTGCCCCGGCACAGCGCCCAGACGATCTTTATGGCTCTGCCCCGCATACGGATTTTGGCGCTTTAACCTTTCTTGCGACCGATGATGTGGGCGGGCTGCAAGTGCTTGCGCCTGATGGCTCTTGGATCGATGTGCCACCACGCGCGGATGCGTTTGTTGTTAATGTGGGGGATATGTTGCATCGCATGTCGGGTGGGCTTCTACGCTCGACGCCGCACCGAGTTATCAACGAGACCGGGCGCGAACGCTATTCCTGCCCGTTCTTTTATGACCCGCATGTCAGCGCGCAGATCAAGCCTTTGGTCGGTGATTTAAACGCGTTTGAGCCGCTCAATTTTGGCGCATTCTTACGAAGTGAGCTCGAAGCGAGCTATGACGCACATAAGGTTGATGCGCCTTAGACGTACACTGCGGACCCGAACAAACGGCTTTTACCCTTGACGTGAGCGCGCGCCATGGCAAACACGTCGCTTATGGGAATTGGAACACTTACAATCGACTTGGCCGCGATGGCAAACAACTGGCGTGCGCTGGATAACATGAGCGGATGCGAAACGGGTGCAGTCGTCAAAGCAGACGGCTATGGCACAGGTATCGGACGTGCAGCACGACGTTTGGCGCAAACTGGTGCGCGCAAATTCTTTGTCGCCGTCGCTGAAGAAGCCGCCGACATCCGGCAAGCCCTTGGGCCTGACCCTGAGATTTACATTCTTTCGGGTCATATGTCAGGCGACACAGATATGATTGCAGATCTGAACCTGATCCCTTTGCTCAGTTCTATTGATCAGATGTTGCGCCATTTTGAAGCCCTGCCCGGCGCGCCGTTTGGCATTCAGCTTGATACGGGGATGAACCGTTTGGGCATGGAAGCTGGCGAGTGGGAAGCCGTGCGCGCGCTTGTCATTGCCCAAGGCCCCCGTTTGATCATGTCGCACCTTGCTTGCGCTGATGAGCCGAACCATCCGATGAATGCGCAGCAACTCGCCGCGTTCGTGCAAATGACCGATGGCATTGACGCCCCCCGCTCGCTTGCGGCGACAGGTGGCATTTTGTTGGGGACAGAGTATCATTTTGACGTCACGCGACCCGGGATTGGCCTTTATGGCGGGCTGCCGTTTGTGGATGCGGCCCCTGTGGTGTCACTTGCGCTGCCAATCATTCAAGTGCGCGACGTGGTGAAGGGCGAGAGCGTCGGATACGGCAATACCTGGATCGCAGAGCGCGACAGTCAGATCGCAACTGTGTCCAGTGGCTATGCCGACGGCATTTTGCGTGTGATGGGACCGAAAACCAAGCTGTTCGCAAATGGCCAATCCGTTCCGGTTGCAGGACGTATTTCAATGGACAGCATCGGTGTTGATGTGACGGGGATCAGCGATTTGCCCAACACATTGGACTTGCTCGGCTCACATCAATCAATTGAAACCCTAGCGACAAATGCTGGTACGATTGGTTATGAAATTCTCACGTCTCTAGGTGCGCGCTACACGCGGCGCTACACAGGATGAACTTTGTTTTGAGCCCTTTGGCCGCTTTAGGGGTCGCATTCCAGAATATGCTCGCCGCTTTGG
>JAHEGL010000096.1:0-4355 GCA_024645145.1 Planktotalea sp. | reverse complement strand
AACAGATTGACGCGCTGGTCACCCTGTCGACGCATCCCATGCAATATCTGACGGTGCCCCGCGTGTTGGCAGGTTTGATCTGCGTCCCCGTGCTTGTCGGCGTGGGCGATGTCATTGGTATCTTGGGTGGATATCTGGTGGCAAAAGGTACGCTGGGGTTCAACTCATCAACGTATCTGATTAACACCTTTGACTTCCTCGAAGCGCGCGATGTGTTTTCATCCCTTGCCAAAGGCGCTGTATTTGGTGGGATCGCAACACTAATGGGAGGTTATTACGGCATGAATTCTGGTCGCGGCGCACAAGGTGTTGGCGCGGCAACCAAAGGGTCCGTCGAGGCGGCAGCAATCTTGATCCTTGCGGCGAATTTCGTTCTAACGGGGGTGTTTTTCTCGCTATGATCAAATTCTCCCAAGTTAAAAAATCATTTGGAAACAATCATGTCCTGCAAGGCGTCGATTTAGAGATCGAGCGTGGCACGTCCATGGTGATTATTGGCGGCTCTGGCACAGGTAAATCAGTCGCGTTGAAGTCCGTGCTTGGATTGGTGACGCCTGATAGCGGGACAATCACAGTGGACGGACAAGATGCTGCCACCGCGGAGCGTGACGCGTTTCTTGCACGCTTCGGAATGCTGTTCCAAGGCGGCGCTTTGTTTGATTCCCTTCCTGTATGGCAGAATGTGGCTTTCCGTTTGATGCGAGGTGCCCTTATACGCCCCAAGGATGAGGCACGCGAGATTGCGACTGAGAAGCTGCGCCGCGTTGGGCTGAAGCCTGATGTTGCAGACCGCTTGCCTGCCGAGCTGTCCGGTGGGATGCAAAAGCGCGTGGGTCTTGCCCGAGCGATTGCTGCAGAGCCTGAAATCATCTTTTTTGATGAGCCAACAACGGGCCTTGATCCGATCATGTCGGGTGTCATCAACGATTTAATCCGCGAAATCGTCGTCGAGATGGGCGCAACTGCGATGACCATCACCCATGATATGACATCGGTGCGTGCGATTGCTGACAATGTGGCCATGCTGCATGACGGTGTTATTCAATGGACCGGAGCGGTCGCAGATATGGACACGGCAGGTGATCCCTATTTGGATCAATTCATCCATGGGCGTGCAGATGGACCAATTGAAGCGGTCCGCTAACGTCGTCGCGCGAGAGCAGTCTCGAAAATTCAACGGTGTGCGCCACTCGCATCGGCGCGCTCAAAACGCCACCTTGCTGGTGTGAATAATTTTAGCACCCTTTTTGAACCGAACTACACGATCCTCACATTTTTGATGATCAAGACGTTCTTTTACATCGAAACCATCGGTGCATTCGCGCTGATCCGTACGTTCGTCGCCACGGGTCCATCTCGGTTGATAGCATGCGCTGCGTTTTTGGTGGCGCTGATCGGTGTGGCTGCGAAGTATATTCCGCCTTTGGCAGGTTTGAGCGGTGAGATGCCGGGGCGCATCGCTTCACAGATCGTCAACCAAGGGATCATCACGGCCGGCTCAGGCATGGCGTTACCATTTGCAGTATCAATCTTGTTCGCAATGTCTTGGCGTATGCGGGGGCATCGTTGGTGGGCGCTTGATGCATTGCATTTGATCTGCGCGCTCGGATTTTTTGGTCTGTGGCTTTACGCGCTGTCATGAGCGCCGTCGCAAAATACGTAAATCTGGCACTCTTGATCGCATTTCCGATTGCATGGTTTGCGCCGCTCATGCGTGCAGGTTTATTGCCGTTGTTTGGCCTGAGTGAAATCAGCGTCATTTCGGGTTTGCAAAGCCCTTGGCAAAGTGACGTTGCACTTGCCCTGTTGGTGACGTTTTTTGCGCTGTTTGCGACCTACGTCAAAACCTTGGGCCTCGCGTTGGTGCATTTCGACTTACTTAGCGCCCGCGTCAAACCCGCCCTCAGCCTGCTTGGTAAGCTGGCGATGGCGGATATCTTTTTGAATGCGGTCTACATCACTGTTGCAGAAGGAATCGGTGTCGGACGGATTGAGATCGCTTAGGGGCTGTATTTGTTTACCGGATGCATCCTAATCCAGTTATTTTTGGGGTTATTGTGGCCAAGCGCCGAGATAACCGCGACTGATTTGCCTCAAAATTAAGATTTGCAACGAAACAAACCTATTTCCCCCTAACCAGTGGACCTTCATCGACTATGATCCGCTCATGACCTTGGGGGGGTAGTTATGTCTGCGTTTGCCAATGTTTGGCACGTCGCATCTTGGTTGATACAACGTTTTACTTTCTTTTTGTTGATCGTACTTGCGGTCGCTGCTGCGGCCTACACCATCGCTTGCGCGTTTGGGCTGGCAAGCTGGATTAACTGGCCGTTGATGCTTGGGGACACATTGTACCCTTGGGCCGGCACGGTCGCGCAAAGCGCTGTGAGCGTTTTGTTAGTTGGACTTTGCTTCTTTTTGCCATCGCACCAGCGCATCACCAAGCTTGAAACATAGCACCGTTCATTTCAAATCGGGATGGAAGATGTCGCGAAAGCCTATGCAATTGCCCATGCGCAGGATCGTTCCGGTGTGTTCAAGCTCTCTGGTGAGTTTGATGCTGTGCGCGAACGTCTTGGCTTTTTGCGTGATCAACCTGATCTGGCGCAGCTTGAGCCATCCATGCTCGAAGCCGCATCACAGATGAGCCACATCTCTGCAGAACTGGCGGCCACCTATTCGGATCGCAAGGTTGAGCGCGCGCGCACTGTCTTGAAAGAGCGGCAGCATGAGATCGGCGAATTTAATCAGCGTTTGGAGGAGGCGAAAATCGTCTCGACCGAGCTGAAAGGCTGGTTGGGTCAAGTGGAGATGGATGAAAGCGTCGCGCGGGCACAGATTGATCGTTTGGTGGATGATTTGGCTGATGTGCTGCCGGCCCTTGGTCTTGAAGTCGTGGAACGCAATGTTGAAGACACGGTTGTCGTCCTGCCCCATGCCGCTGAATAAACCCGAGCGGTTTGAATTGACGCGCCAGTGCGCATTCGGCACAAGGGCGCATGGCTAAAAAACCCTCTTTCGCTTGCAATGATTGCGGCAATATCACCTCCAAATGGTCCGGGCGTTGCGAGGCCTGTGGCGCATGGAATTCCATCGCGGAAGATGCTGGTTTAAGCAGTTCCGGCCCTGCAAAAGCGGGGCTTGGCACTGTGCGCGGACGCGCCGTGCAACTTACGGATCTGAGCACGGAAGAAGCCCCGCCACCGCGCACAAACTCTGGCCTAAACGAGTTAGACCGCGTTTTGGGGGGTGGCTTGGTGCCAGCCTCTGCCACTTTGGTGGGCGGTGATCCGGGCATTGGTAAATCAACGCTTTTGCTGCAAGCGGCGGCTGAGTTTGCCAAGTCAGGGTTGAAAACAATTTATGTGAGTGGCGAGGAAGCCAGTGCGCAAGTGCGCATGCGCGCGCAACGCTTGGGATTGACGGATGCGCCTGTGCAACTTGCTGCAGAAACAAACCTGCGCGATATTCTGACGACCTTAGAGATTGAAAAACCTCAACTGGCGATCATCGATTCCATTCAGACCATGTGGTCTGATTCCGTTGGAAGCGCGCCCGGCTCCGTCGCGCAGGTTCGTGCCGCGGCCCACGAGCTGACCAGTTTCGCCAAACGCCAAGGCATGGCAGTCATCTTGGTCGGCCATGTCACCAAAGATGGCCAGATCGCGGGCCCACGTGTGGTCGAACATATGGTCGACACGGTGCTTTATTTTGAAGGCGAACGTGGGCATCAATTCCGAATTTTGCGTGCTGTGAAGAACCGCTTTGGCCCGTCAGACGAAATTGGCGTGTTTGAAATGACTGGCATGGGCTTGTCACAAGTCACCAACCCGTCTGCCCTTTTCCTAAGTGAACGTGGCACGCCCTCGCCTGGTTCTGTGGTTTTCGCGGGTGTTGAAGGCACACGCCCCGTTCTTGTGGAGCTGCAAGCGCTTGTCGCGCCGTCCCCGCATTCACAACCGCGCCGTACCGTTGTCGGCTGGGATGGGGGTCGTTTGGCGATGATTCTTGCGGTCCTCGAGGCGCGTGTTGGCATCCCCTTCACGGGGCTTGATGTCTATCTCAATGTCGCTGGTGGTATGAAAATCACAGAACCTGCGGCAGACCTCGCGGTCGCTGCTGCACTTTTAAGTGCGCGTGAAGACGCGGCTTTACCCGCTGAAACTGTGGTCTTTGGTGAAATCAGCCTCTCAGGTGCGCTGAGACCCGCTCCTCAGACCGAAAACAGGTTGAAGGAAGCGCAAAAACTTGGTTTTACGGGCGCACTCGCTCCTGCGGGTGGTAAGGGTGTTACAGTCAAGGGAATCGCGCTCAATCAGATGAGCGATTTGACGGCCTTTGTCGGTGACGTATTC
>JAHEGL010000094.1 GCA_024645145.1 Planktotalea sp. | reverse complement strand
CGCTTCTGGTGAGCGCAAGAAACCGAAACCGTCTTGAAGGACTTCCAAAACACCGTCGCCCATGATCTCCCAACCTTCATCCGCGCGTTCACGCAGAATTTGGAACATCATCTCGCCTTTTCGCATTGTGGATGCGTTTTCGATTTCTAACTCTTCAGCCATGGAAACGAGGTTCTTGGGACTTTGCGCTTTAAGCTGCGAAAGGGTGAGCGAATTTTGTGTCATGGAAAAACCTTTGGACAGCACGCGAGCGTGGCGCTGTTTGATAAAACTGGAATCAGGAAGTGCACGTTTGTCCCGAATGGGCGCGCGTCGAGGCTCTCATACAGATCACACGCTGCGAAGTCAAACAGGCGCTTAGAACTTGACAACCACGGATACGACGATAAGGACCATCAAAAGGGTCGGTACTTCGTTCATAAGCCTGTATTGCCGTCCCGAGAGCGTATTTGAGCCACTAATGAAATCTTTACGACGTTTACCTAACCATTCATGGAAGATCGTCATCGCAATCACCGACGCTCCCTTCACCCAAGGCCACCAAAAGGACCAATCAACAACACCGGGTGTCATGACCAGACAGAAACCAAAGATCCAAGTAGCAATCATCGCAGGCTGCATGATCACTTTGAAAAGCTTCATTTCCATGTCTTGGTAGGTTTCGTGTAGCAGACCTGTCGGATCAGCACGCTCTACATGGTTCACAAGCAATCTTGGAAAGTAAAACAACCCTGCCATCCAAGAGATGACTGCCATGATATGCAGTGATTTGATCCAAGGATATGTTGAGGCGAGTAAATCTGACATGTCCTATCCTTAATAATAATAAATAAAAGAAGAAAGGTTGATGATTAGGTAGGGAGACCTGTTTCTGTGGATTAATGAGTTTTCCCCAAGATCGTACACATTTTCAAAAGGTTAAACTTATCCTTTAAGACAACCCCATATCAAAATATTAATACATGAAAACAGAGATTTATGAAATTTTTGACTGTGGATAAATATGAGACGTAACCTTGGTAACTTCTCTAGGTCCAAATACCAGGGCCGCTAAACTTATCCTCATCCACTGAGGAGGAATCGGTGCGCTCTTGGTTGGAATGACGTTGAATTCCTCAGCTTGCCAAGTCTCACCAAGTTGCCCAGTAATACTCCTTAATAAATCCTTACCTTGATCCACGGAATTATCCACATGCCTGCCTCCCTTATCCTAGCGTCTGGTTCTGCAACGCGGCGTGAGATGCTGCAAAAAGCAGGTCTTGAGATTGAAATTATCAAGCCCCGCGTAGATGAAGAGATGATGCGCGACGCGATGTTGGCTGAGGAAGCTTTGCCACGCGATATTGCAGATGCGCTGTCAGAAATGAAAGCGCGCAAGGTGAGCGAAAAATATCCGGATCGTCTTGTTCTTGGATGTGATCAAGTTCTTGATTTTCGTGGGGAATTGATAAGCAAAGCGCGCAGTATCAAAGAAGCGCGCGAACAGCTGATCAAACTTCGGGGTGCGCGACATACGCTTTTGTCTGCTGCCGTTCTATATGAAGAAGGAAAACCAATCTGGCGTCACGTGGGTCAAGCGCGTTTGACGACGCGTGTGTTCAGCGATGCCTTCCTTGATGATTACCTCGCGCGCAATTGGGACGATGTTCGCCATTGTGTGGGTTGCTATAAGTTAGAGGCCGAAGGCGTGCGTTTGTTTGCGCAGGTCGAGGGTAATCATTTTACAGTGCTTGGTCTTCCCCTCATCGAACTGGTCAATTATCTCACCCTCAAGGGGGAGCTACAGCAATGAGCGAGCAGAAAATTCCATTGGCTGGCGTTATCGGGCATCCGATCGCGCATTCAAAATCGCCACAGCTTCACGGACATTGGCTGCGCAAATATTCAATCAAAGGGCACTACATTCCGATGGATATTGCGCCTGAGGATCTTGAATCCACAATTAAGATGCTTCCGAAAATAGGGTTTGCTGGCTTAAATGTTACCATTCCGCACAAGGAAGCGGTGATGGATATCGCTGATTTGGTGACAGATCGTGCAAAACTGATTGGTGCCGCCAATACGCTTATTTTTCGCAAAGACGGCAAGATTCATGCGGACAACACCGATGGCTACGGATTTATGCAAAATTTGCTGCAAAGCGCGCCTAGGTGGAACCCGAATGCTGGGCCAGCGATGGTGTTGGGTGCCGGCGGCGCTGCCCGCGCAGTTCTTGCGTCTTTCATTGATATTGGTGTGCCAGAAATTCTATTGACCAACCGCACGCGCGAACGTGCTGAGCAATTGAAAAGGGATTTTGGTGACAAGATTACCGTCATTGACTGGGTTCAGGCTGGCAATGCCATGGAAGGTGTTAATGCTGTGATCAACACGACGTCGCTTGGCATGATCGGCAAGCCTGAAATGCGCGTGCCTTTGGATGCGCTAGCTCCGGGTATGTTGGTCAGTGATTTGGTCTATGCGCCATTGCAGACGAAACTTTTACGCGCTGCAACAGAGGCAGGTGCAACCGCAGTTGACGGGTTGGGCATGCTTTTGCACCAAGCTGCGCCCGGGTTTGAGCGTTGGTTCAAAGTAAAGCCAGAAGTTGATGACGAGCTCCGCGCGGTTGTGTTGCGATGAGTTTCAAGCTTGGACTGACCGGTTCCATCGGGATGGGAAAATCGACGACAGCGCAAATGTTCGCACAAGCGGGTTGCGCCGTTTGGGATGCAGATGCAGCTGTGCATCGGCTTTATGCAAAAGATGGCGCAGCAGTGGCACCCATGCAGACCTTGTTCCCTGATGTGATTGTTGATGGGGCTGTAGCACGTGACACATTGCGCGAATTGATTGGCGCTGATCCAAGCACACTAAAGCAGATAGAAAGCATCGTTCATCCGCTCGTCGGACAAGATCGGGCAACATTTATAGAAGAGGCTGAAGAGGCGATTTTGGTTTTCGACATCCCAATTTTGTTCGAGACCGGTGGCAACAAGGCAATGGATGCAGTTGTCTGTGTACGCACTGATGAGACGACCCAGCGCGAACGCGTTCTCGCAAGGGACACTATGAACGAAGCACAGTTCGAACAAATCCTCGCAAAGCAAATGCCGATAGAAGAAAAGTGCGGGCTTAGCGATTATGTGATTGAGACGGACACTCTCGAGCATGCTCAAAAGCAGGTTGAAGCGATCATTAACGATATAAACGGGAAGTTGAACGATGCGTGAACTGGTTTTGGACACGGAAACGACTGGCTTTGATCCACAACAGGGCGACCGCATTGTTGAAATTGGCGCGGTTGAGCTGATCAACCAGATGCCAACAGGGCGCACGTATCATCAATATATCAATCCTGAACGCGCTATGCCGAATGACGCGTTTGAAGTGCATGGGCTTGGTGATGACTTCTTGCGAGATAAACCAGTGTTTAAACAGATTGCACAAGAGTTTTTGGATTTTGTTGGCACTGACAAAATGGTCATCCACAATGCCGCATTTGATATGAAATTTCTGAATGCAGAGCTTGGTTGGCTAAATCTGCCGCTCTTGCCATGGGAACAAGCGCTCGACACGCTGGCTATCGCACGCAAGAAATTTCCCGGTTCGCCTGCGTCACTGGATGCGCTTTGTCGTCGCTTCAATATCGACAATTCAAACCGTACTTTGCACGGCGCTTTGCTCGATTCTGAAATTCTTGCAGAAGTTTATTTGGAATTGTTGGGTGGTCGTCAGCCGGGTCTCGTGCTTGCCAACTCTGGCGGCAGTACAAGCGGCAGATCTGAAGAGACGTGGCGCGCAACTAAGCGCCCTACTCCGCTTGCGCCTCGGATCACTGAAGACGAAGCCAAAGCGCATGCCACCTTTGTTGAAAAACTCGGGGAAGACGCGCTTTGGTCTAAGCTTGGTTAACGCGTAGTTCAGTTAGGCTGCGCTTGCGCTGCTGCTTCTGCCTGACGACGCGCAATTTCGTTGCGGTAAAGCGCTACGAAATCAATGTTTTCAAGGTTCAATGGCGGGAAGCCACCATCGCGCGTGACGTCTGAGACGATACGGCGCACGAACGGGAAGGTCATGCGCGGGCATTCGATCAACAAGAACGGATGCATTTGATCTTCTGGCACACCTTCAATGTGGAACACGCCAGCATACTCAAGCTCGAGCAAGAACAACTGCTGATCAGTGTCTTTGACTTTGGAGCTGATGTTCACTTTCATGATTACTTCAAACTGATGCTCGGCTGTGCGTTTTTTGGCATCTAGGTTCACCTGAACCTGAACGTCGGGGTTCACTTCGCCTTGAATGCCCTTTTGCGCAAGAATGTTCTCAAATGACATATCGCGAATGTATTGCGCGAGGATGTTCATCTTGACCTGCGGTGCCTCTGCAGATGCGCCTGCGTCTGGTGTTTCGTTCTCAGCCATTTAATTTCTCCGATTTCTATTAGTTGGCGGTTGCTTAGCAGCAAGCGAGTTGGGTCTCAATGCTTCGGCCAACCAGAAGGCGGTGCGTTCGGATCGCGTGGAACTTCTTCGAATTCGCCGTCGATAATATTGGGGTCCTGACACGCCCGTGGGTGAGTGAAGTCAGCACGAGATTGCGCCTGCCCGCCCATATCAAACGTTTGAACTTTGATCCGTGCCTTGAGGTAGCGAAAAACAGCAGATCGCACACCTGGCACAAGCAGAGCGAAACCAACAGCATCTGTAAAAAAGCCGGGTGTTAGCAAAAGCGCACCAGACACAAGTATCATAGCGCCATGTGCGAGCGGTTCGGATGGATTAGAGAGCGTGCCGAAGGATTGGCGCAGGTTGTTCATCGCCAATGCGCCCTGTGTTCGCACCAAAAACGTGCCGATCACGGCCGTCAAAATAACGATTCCCAAAGTTAACCAAAGGCCAATCGCACCGCCGATTTGAATAAATAACGCGATTTCTATCAATGGCACCGACAAAAAGGCTAAAAATAACCACATCTTTCCGCTTCTCCTGTGACTTGCGGGCACAGTGGACTTGACCACCGCCCTTGCGTACATAAGTCCTCAACTAACGTGTTGCTATGCTTGAGAGGACGACACATCCATGAATTCGCCCATTATTCAGCTTTTGGTGCTTGCCGGCATCGCAGTTTTTTTAATTTTACGTCTCAAAAATGTTCTTGGGACACGGGAAGGTTTCGAAAAACCGCCTGCGGCTGCGCCAACAACGCGCAAGCGCCCCGAGTTCGAAGTGATCGAAGGCGGTCCTGATCTTGATATCGCAGATCATACTGAAGGTATGCCCGAAGCGGCAGAAGCCTTGGCCAAGATGAAAGCGGCTGAACCCTCCTTCGGTGCTTCCGATTTTCTTGGTGGTGCGCGCGGCGCTTATGAGATGATCCTGATGGGGTTCGAGCGTGGCGAGTTGGCAGATATCAAGCCCTTCCTTGATGATGATGTTTATGAAAGCTTCGCAGAAGTTGTTGAGCTTCGTGAAAAGCAAGGTCTTACTGTGGAAGCTTTCTTTGTCGGTATCCGTGAGATGGCACTGGCAGATGCTACGTTCGATAATGAAAGCGGCATTGGCGAAGTGTCCGTGAAGTTCATCGGTGAGATGACGTCTGTCGTACGCGACAACGCCGGTGAGATCGTTGAAGGGGACGAGAAGAAGATCAAGCGTCAAAAAGACGTTTGGACCTTCGCGCGCAAGATGGGCGCAGACGATCCGAACTGGCAACTTGTTGCCACTGGCGAATGATCGGTGCCCTTAGGGCATTATTACTTGCAGGGGGCGTTTTGATGAGCGCCCCCGCAAAGGCGGAAACCGTCTACTCTATCCTTGATTTCGATGATCTTGACGGCTGGGCCGAAGACGATCATCAGGCAGCGCTTGATACGTTTCGCAACACCTGTCGCGATATGAAAACCCCTGATTGGCAAACCCTTTGTCGCGCCGCGCAAGACCAGCAGAATGCGCGCGCGTTCTTTGAGCTGTTTTTTCGTCCTTTGTTGATCGAAGATGGCAAAGAAATGGTGTTCACCGGATATTTCGAACCGGAGCTTGATGGATCACGAACCAAGACAGCGCGTTATAAATATCCAATCTATGCCATGCCCCGCGATGCAAAGACTGCAGGTCAATGGTATACACGCCGCCAAATTCTCGAAGATGGGGTGATGAAGGGTCTCAACCTTGAGATTTGTTACGTCGATGACCCTGTTGAGCTGTTCTTTTTGCAGATCCAAGGCTCAGGTCGCGTGCGTCTTCCTGACGGAAGTTTCTTGAGGGTCGGATTTGGTGGCTCGAACCGTCACGACTACCGTTCTATCGGAACTGAAATGGTGCGCCGCGGGATTTATCAATCCCATCAGGTGTCTGCCGAAGTCATCAAAAACTGGGTCCATCGGAACCCCGAAGAGGGCAAAGAGCTTCTCTATCACAACCCTTCTTACGTGTTCTTTCGTGAAGTGAGCGAAGTCCCTGCTGACAAAGGTCCGCTTGGTGCGATGAACCGTTCTATCACCACAATGCGGTCGGTTGCGGTGGATCCGAAGTTCACGCCACTTGGCGCACCTGTGTGG
>JAHEGL010000107.1 GCA_024645145.1 Planktotalea sp. | reverse complement strand
AGAGCGCTGTGAACAATCTTCCGGTCTTTGCATCTTATGACATCGACCGAATGAACACGATGGCACAGACGGTTTTTGATCTGTTTGAACAAGTCGATGGCCTTGATGCGCTCTTCGGTCTCATTCGTGAAAACCTGCCAGAACGCTTGTTCGAAACCGCTTATGCGCTTTCCTGTGATGTTGCCGCCGCGGATGGAACGCTGCAAGAAAGTGAGCTGCGCATTCTCGAAGAAATTCGGTATGAGCTGAACCTCGATCGCCTTCACGCAGCCGCAATCGAGCGCGGAGCGCGCGCGCGACATATCACCTGACGGACACTGAGTGTAAAAAAGACGCAGCACCATTCGGTGCTACGTCTCTCCGTGAGCGAGGCGAGAATCCTGGAGGTCATCTTGATCCCAAATCATACATAACACTCAAACGCGCGAAAATCTTCCTCGCAAATGCATAAAAGACAGTTCAAAAGCGTATCACACTCTCCTTTTGAACACGCCAAAATGCTAAAACTCGCCCCGAACAGACTTGGCGTCACACTCGACATAGACGGTTTAGCTGCGTATCGAGCGCGCGAAACAACAAGAAGCCAGCGAATGTATCCCAGCACAACCCGCTCTTACCGCCGTGCCGATATGGCAGTGCATGCGGTTGGCCTAACTTTCATTCTTATCGCTGGCACAATGCTGGTTTTCAAAGCAGCGGCGACACTTTCGACAGCGCTCATCTTTGCAGTCTTTGTCTATGTCGCGTGCGGCCTTGTGTCCAATCTGTCGTCCTGCGCATACC
Source organism: Planktotalea sp. (assembly GCA_024645145.1). Taxonomy (GTDB): domain Bacteria; phylum Pseudomonadota; class Alphaproteobacteria; order Rhodobacterales; family Rhodobacteraceae; genus Planktotalea. Next base: position 5,828 of record JAHEGL010000107.1, on the reverse strand, counting down.
ACTTCGCCCCTTGGCATGAGCAACGCACGCTTCTTCGCCGTATCGATCACGCAGCGATCTACACAAGCATCACAGGCACGTTCACCCCTTTGCTAGTGCAAGCAGGCACAACGCGCACATATATCATCCTCGCATTATGTTGGGCGCTCGCACTCGTGGCGATCTGGAACAAAATCACCAACTCTGAAATCAAATCGAAATGGTCCACTGCCTCCTATCTCGCACTTGGGGCCATCGGCCTGCTCGCCCTGCCCGATCTGAAAAACGTACCTTCCGTCACACCCAAACTCATCCTTGCCGGCAGCGCGGGCTACGCCATCGGCACCCTCTTCTATGCACAGAAATCCTTACCATTCCGTTATGCGATTTGGCATTCTTGGATCACCATCGGCGGTATGCTCATGTTCGCGGGCATCTGGCTCGCGCTTTTCTGAAGGAAATCAAATGGCTGGCAAAAAACTCACCTGTCTCAAATGCGCGCAACTCAACCGCGTGCCGTTCGACAAACTCTCCGACCGCCCCAAATGCGGCACATGCGCGGCCCCCTTGATGCCCACCAAAGCCATCGAGATCACCCCCGCGATCCTGATGAAAGCCAGCGCCAGCGACGACGTCCCACTTGTCGTGGATTTCTGGGCCCCGTGGTGTGGACCGTGCAAGATGATGGGGCCGGAATTTGAGAAGGCAGCCAAAGCCTTAGCAGGCAAAGCGCGCCTCGTGAAAGTGAACACGCAAGCGCATCAATCGGTGTCTGGCAAGAAGCGGATTAAGGGTATCCCAACGATGATCGCATGGCAAAATGGCCGCGAAGTGAAGCGTCAGGCGGGAGCGATGAAGATGGGGCAGATTGTTGGGTGGGTGCCAACATCGTAAGGTGCAATTCTTAACTATTTTCACTTTCCATTTGTATTTCGTTGATCCAATCACCTTATTTATAGCGGGACATTAAGGTGAATAAATGGACAGCTATTTTGAATTATCATTTAATGGAAACTGGGCTAACAACAATCAAATTCAATTCTATGACGTTGCGCAAGCTTTGGTCGGGTTTGAAAGAACTCTTTCACTAACTACTCATTTTCTTTTAAGCGGAGATGTGATTACCCAATCACCTTCTTCAAAAAGTTTTAGTTTGATTGCTCTCCCCGCTGAAGAGGGAAGTTGGAATTAGACGGTTGCGCTTGCTCTAGGATCAACTATTCACGCATTAGGTACAGCAGCGCCAGACACAGCTTTCGGTTGGCTAACAAAATCGGCTGTCGAATATGTTGTCCAGGAAACACTGGGGTTTTCGCCTGACTTTGACGAAACTTTAGGTCCTCAGATACAACAGTATCGCAGCCAAGCGCCAAGGCAAGCAATTGACAACAACCTTTCTATTGAATGCTTTGACTCACTCATTGAAAAAACAGAAAGCGGAATAAAATCTATTCACCGACCAATTATCGCATCTGAAAGCGCAGCCACGGCAAAGTTTCAACTGGCGTACGGAGTTCCAAAGCGAACAACTTGAAGTTTACGCTGATGCTGAAACCTTTGACTACGTCGACAAAATAATCACTTCAGAGGACTTTGAAACGTTTTCCGGTCACGTTTCGAGCTATAATGCCAACACCTTTAAGGGTAGAATTTACATCGCCGCTGAGCAAAGAACTGTGCCTTTTGAGTTAGCTGACACTATTCGAAACCTTGCCACGATTAGCTCTATTACAAGAAGTCTTTCTCGAAATGCGGCTTCAAGGCTGAGATCTTCCGACGTCAGCGCCATTTTGCATTTCACTGCATTAAAAAATGAAACACAAAATGGCCGCTTAAAAAGTATTTATGTGACCGAAGTAGAGTAAGCGGGCTAGCACTCGCTAAGTATTGCTATAGCAAAACTCAACGAGCAAACTTCTTATGCTTAATCCGCTTGGGCTCCAAAGCATCCGCGCCCAGACGACGCTTCTTGTCTTCTTCGTAGTCCTCAAAGTTACCTTCGAACCACTCCACATGCGCATCGCCTTCAAAAGCCAACATGTGCGTGCAGATGCGGTCCAGGAAGAAGCGGTCGTGCGAGATAACCACGGCGCAGCCTGCGAAATCTACCAACGCATCTTCCAAGGCGCGCAATGTTTCAACATCCAGATCGTTCGTCGGTTCGTCGAGCAGCAGCACATTGCCGCCCTCTTTCAGCAATCGCGCCATGTGGACACGGTTGCGTTCACCACCTGAAAGCAACCCAACCTTCTTTTGCTGATCGCCGCCTTTGAAGTTAAAGGACGAGCAATAGGCACGCGAATTCACTTCCGCATCGCCCAGCGCAATGATCTCGGAGCCACCGGAAATCGCTTCCCATACCGTCTCATCATCGCCCAGATCGTCGCGGGACTGATCAACGTAGGAGAGCTGCACAGTATCACCATACTCTACCGTACCCTCATCAGGTTTTTCCTGCCCTGTCAGCATCTTAAACAGCGTGGATTTACCCGCGCCGTTGGGGCCAATCACGCCAACAATACCGCCGGGGGGCAGATCAAAGGACAGGTTTTCGACCAAGAGCTTATCGCCCATCGCCTTTTTCAGCCCTTCAACCTCAATCACCTTATTGCCTAGGCGTGGACCGTTCGGAATAACGATCTGCGCGCGGCCAACCTTGTCGCGCTCGGACTGACCCGCAAGCTCATTATAGGCGCTGATACGTGCTTTGGACTTCGCCTGACGTGCTTTCGCCCCTTGGCGCATCCACTCAAGTTCGCGTTCCAGCGTCTTTTGCTTGGACTTATCTTCGCGCGCTTCTTGCGACAAACGCTTCGCTTTTTGCTCAAGCCACGCTGAGTAGTTTCCCTCGTATGGAATGCCCTTGCCGCGATCCAATTCCAAAATCCAGCTGGTGATATCATCAAGGAAATAACGGTCGTGCGTGACGCAAAGGATCGTACCTTTGTAATCAATCAGGTGCTTTTGCAGCCAAGCAATCGTTTCCGCGTCAAGGTGGTTTGTCGGCTCGTCGAGCAGCAACATGTCGGGCTGTTCCAACAACAATTTGCACAGCGCAACTCGGCGCGCCTCACCACCAGAAAGTGTCGTCACATCCGCATCATCCGGCGGGCAACGTAGGGCTTCCATGGACACGTCGATCTGGGAATCCAAATCCCAAAGGTTCTCCGCATCGATCTTATCCTGCAATTCGGCCATCTCATCCGCCGTCTCGTCAGAATAGTTCATCGCAAGCTCATTGTAGCGATCCAAGGTTGCCTTCTTGTCCGCAACGCCCAGCATCACATTGCCGCGCACATCGAGCGTTTCGTCCAGCTTGGGTTCCTGCGGCAGATAGCCCACATGCGCACCTTCAGCCTTCCACGCTTCGCCCTGAAAATCCTTGTCCCAACCGGCCATGATTTTCAAAAGCGTCGATTTACCCGCGCCGTTGACACCGACAACACCGATTTTCACACCGGGAAGAAAATTCAAGTGGATGTTTTCAAAGCATTTCTTACCACCGGGATACGTCTTTGAGACGCCTTGCATGTGATAGACATATTGATACGCGGCCATAGGATCGTTCCTCACGCTGAATTCAGTTTGCATCCACATAGTGTGATGCGAAGGTAGGCGCAAATGGATTGGGAGTTTCGGATGCGTTGGTTGGCATTGATCTGCACTTTGCTCGCCCCTTCGGTGGTGAGCGCACAGGCGAATGATGCGTTGCCCCGTGAGTTTGGTTGTGTTTCGCAGGATGAGCTGGGCAACGATATGCACCCGTCCGAGCTTGCCCGTATCATGCGTGCGTGTGCAGCGGAGCAACGCTATGACGACGCTGTGCAGGTCTACTAAACCTACTCCTCTTACGGCCTGTCCGATCAACAGCACGTGCGCTATGAAAGTGCGCATGTGGTGCTTGGGGAACTGTCACAATGGATGTTCGCCTTCCTTGATCGCACAACAATGACCGGTATTCGTGCCTCCATCGATAAACTGCGTGATCCTACCCATCCGTTCTTTCTGGATACATGCGCAGAGATCGAAGCCCTTGGCCAGCCAAACTACAGACCCGGCTACATGATCCGCTATGGCATGATGCCGCGCAAGTCCGAGGACGACTGGCAGCACGATACATTTGATGCAGCTGCCGCGTGGCGCAAAGCTGTGAGCGAGATCAACGACTGCCCCATCCCCTAATTGCATCGTCGCGCGCTGAGCGTTAAACGGCCCCATGCACCCGACAGCGCACACCACACGCGGCAGACGCATTGGCCTTTTGGGCGGCTCCTTTGACCCAGCACACACTGGGCACGTGCATATCACTCTGGAAGCTCTGAAACGGTTTGATCTGGATGAAATCTGGTGGCTCGTCTCCCCCGGCAATCCACTCAAAGCACGCGGCCCCGCGCCCATGGCGCGCCGGATGCAGCGCGCAAGCGAGGTGATTCAGCACCCGCGGGTCCACATATCAGACATCGAGCAAACACTCGGCACGCGCTACACCGCGCAAACCCTGCGCGCGCTGCGCCATAAGTTTCCTCTCGCGCGCTTCACATGGCTTATGGGCGCGGACAATCTGGCGCAATTTCATATGTGGAAAGACTGGGACGAGATCATCGAAACCGTTCCAATCGGCGTTCTCGCGCGCCTCGGTGAGCGCATTGATGCGCGCACGGCCCCCGCTGCGCAAATCTATCGTCATGCTCTTTTGAAAGGCCGCGCTGCGCGCCTGCTGTCACATATGAATGCCCCGGCTTGGGCCTTTGTGAATGTGCCCATGCGCGATATCTCGTCAAGCGCGCTACGTGCGCGCGGTGACTGGCCGACGTGATTGTAAAAGTGCACTGACACATCCGGCAACGATGACCACGCCCATACCAAGGACGACAAAGACATCCGGCCACTCACCGAAAACCAACCATCCTAGAACAACCGCTGAAATCAATTGGAAATAGACAAAAGGTGCAAGTTTGCTCGCCTCTTGCATCTTGTAGGCAAACAGCATCAAGACATTCCCAACCATCGACACCAGCGCACTTATCACCGTCAATTTGGCAATTTGCGGCGTAAACTCGGGAAACTGGCCAAGCACGAAGGGGGTCACCAAGACCACTGAGCCAACCATCTGCGTAATCATCAAACCACCCAGAGCAACGGTCCCTGCGAGCCACCGCGATGCGGTTAAAAATGCGCCGTACAAGCTTCCTGCGAGCAATGCCCAGCCGAGACCTGCCGTCACCGTAAACCCGGGACGCACAATCATCAGAACCCCGACAAACCCCAAGAGCACCAAAAACACCTGAACAGCACGCGCCTTTTCTTTCAAAAGCCAAACAGACAAAACAAAGCTCACCAAGGGCCCTATGAAAAATGCTCCAAAGACATCAGCCAAAGGTGCCAACTGCAGGGCCCGTGTGATGCAACTGATCCCTAGCGCAATCAGCAACGCGCGAAACCAGACCCGCCAATCGCGCCAAACAGAAAGCCCTGCCCGCCAAGTGAACGGCAAAATCACCAATCCGCCGATCAAGAACCTTGTCCACACCACATAAGTCGGCGCAGCACCAAGCTCCGAGGTCAGAATCTTGCTCGCTGCGTCCCCCGCAGGAATAGCGCTCATCGCAACGAGCATAATTAACATCGCTTTCAACATACGCGCCCCTACCAGATAGAAATCACCATCAACAGTGCGCACCCGCAGCAACCTTTTAAGGTTTGCCATCACAATGCCGTAAAAAGCCCAATTCTTGCTCACCTCGGGCCTTGTTAAGCACACAACAATTTGCATTAACTTTTACATGACCAAATTTTTATCCAGACGCTTTTTCCTAACCGCTGCTGCATCCGCCTCATTTGGGCATGTC
>JAHEGL010000104.1 GCA_024645145.1 Planktotalea sp. | reverse complement strand
TCCCGCTTGCGACTTACGTTTGGACGTTTTCAAACCCAAGTTGCGTGCAGAGATCGCGCAGCACTTGCATAGGAAGCTTGCCCGTCCCACCAACATTTACAGCCCGCAAAAAGACAGCAACGCGCGGTATGAGTTATAGCTTTGCACCGGGGAAATGACAGGCGACGCCATTGTCGAGTTCTGGCTCGTCGCGGCGACAAATATCCTGTGCAGCAGGGCAACGATTTGCAAAGCGACACCCATCCGGCAAATTGACGGGATCAGGCGGATCACCCGGGATCAATATGCGCTTGCTCTTGGCGCGACGTGCCTTGTCGACGGAGGGTACGGCAGACAGCAGGGCTTGGGTGTAGGGATGTTGTGGTGCGTTGAAGATATCTAGGCGCGGGCCGTATTCGACGATTTTGCCCATATACATCACAGCAATCGAGTCGCACATGTGCTGCACGACACCAAGGTCATGGCTGATGAACAGATAAGTTAGGCCAAAGTCTTTCTGCAGCTTGCGCAGCAGATTTAGGATTTGCGCTTGCACCGCAACATCGAGCGCCGAGACAGGCTCATCACAGATAATTACATCAGGCTGCGTCGCCAAGGCGCGCGCGATTCCGATACGCTGCCTTTGACCACCGGAAAACTGATGAGGGAACAAACGCTGCTGCTCTGGCCGCAGTCCCACAGCTTCAAAAAGAAAATCGATGCGCTCGGACTTCTCCGTCTCGGTCATGTTGCCAAGACTGTCCATCGGTTCACGCACAATGTCGCTGGCGCGCAAACGCGGGTTGAGCGATGAATATGGGTCCTGAAAGATGAACTGCACCTTTGCCCGCGCTTGGCGCAAGTCTTCATCGCTTAGGTGCAGAAGGTCGGTCCCATTAAGCTCCACCTTGCCTTGATAGCTTGTCACAAGGCGCGCAACTGCAAGCGCAGCGGTTGTTTTTCCAGAGCCGGATTCACCAACGATCGCTAGCGTTTCACCGCGTTTTACGGTGAAATTCACGTTATCCACGGCATGAAGGTATGCGTTCTTGCCAAAACCTCGGCCGCGTTTCACGGCGAACCGAACGACGAGGTCTTCAACGTTTAAAAGGGAGTCTTCGCTCATCTCACAACTCCTGCGCACGCCAGCAGGCGGATTGATGCTCTGGTCCGAATTCTATTTCTGGCGGGCGTGCTTCCAAGCATTGCGCTTGCGCTTGTTGGCAACGAGACGCGAATAGACAGCTATCTTTGCCAAAGTCGTTAAGCGCTGGAACAATGCCCGGCACCTCAACCAATTCTTCGCGTTCTTCTGTAAGCGTGGAGAGGATGTGTGGCACGCAAGAAATCAGACCTGCCGTATAAGGATGACGCGGATGTGCGATAACATCCTCGACTGGGCCAAGCTCGGCTTTGCGCCCCGCATACATAACAATCATACGTTCAGCCATTTCAGCGACAGCACCCATATCGTGTGTGATCAGGATAATTGAGCTGCCAGTTTGACGTCGCATGTCTTGCAACAAATCAAAAATCTGGGCTTGCACCGTGACATCAAGGGCTGTTGTTGGCTCATCTGCGATCAGTATTTTTGGCTGACAGGCAAGCGCAATGGCGATCATAACGCGCTGGCGTTGTCCCCCCGACATCTGGAACGGGTAGTCGTTCACCCGCGCCTTTGCATTGGGGATCCGCACCGCATCAAGCAGTTCAATCGCTTGGTTCCAAGCCGCTTTGCGTGACAGGTTTTGATGCGCGCGCAGCACTTCGGCTATTTGCTCACCAATCGTGTAAAGCGGATTAAGCGAGGTCATAGGTTCTTGGAAGATCATCGAAATGTCATTTCCGCGTATTTCGCGCAAACGTGTTTCAGTTGCTGTCGTCAGTTCTTCGCCATCAAACGTAATGGAGCCAGCGGCAACACTCCCCACGCCTTCAGGCAAAAGTCCCATCAGCGCGAGAGCGGTCATCGATTTACCACAGCCCGATTCACCCACAAAGCTCAGGCTTTCGCCCGCTTCAAGATCAAATGAAAGATCATCAATGACGGGTGCGACCCCTGCGCGTGTTTTAATCTCGATCCGCAGGTTTTTAACACTCAGCAAAGCCATTAGCGCGACCTCAGTTTAGGGTTGAGCGCGTCATTGAGACCATCACCAACAAGGGAGATGCACAATACGGTCACGAAAATAGCAAGGCCGGGAATCGTGACAGTGTAGCTCGCATCAAGGATATATTGACGGTTTGAGCCGATGACCTGCCCCCAACTGACGACGTTCGGATCGGTCAATCCAAGAAAGGACAGCCCTGCTTCAAACAAGATCGCTGACCCCACCATCAACGCCGCTTGCACGATAATAGGAGGCAACGCGTTGGGCAGGATCACGCGAAACATCAACTTGCTGTTCGTGGCTCCTGATGCGCGTGAAGCCATGACATATTCCAGCTCTCTTATGCGCAAAAACTCGGAACGTGTGACGCGCGCCACCGCGGTCCAGCTTACGACTCCGATGGCAAGTGTGATCATCGGCAGTGATGCGCCAAAGAGTGCGACAATTACCATGGAGAAAAGCAAAGTTGGCAGCACTTGGAAGAATTCCGTGATGCGCATTAAGAGCTCTTCGACCCAGCCGCGGTAAAACCCAGCCAAAGCCCCAACAGTCACACCAATCACGATAGAGACGCTGGCGGCAGCGAGGCCAATAACGATCGACACGCGCGACCCGTGGATCAGTGCCGCCAAAAGGTCGCGTCCTAAATAGTCCGTGCCCAAAAGGAACCCATCGACGCCGGGTGGTGAAAACGGTGCCCATACCATGTCAAAAGGGTCGGTTGGATAAATCCAAGGCCCAAAAATAGCGCACAGCATGATGAGTCCGAGGACGATCAGCGCGAACATCGCAGCAGTGTTGCCGCGAAACATTTCCCAAGCCTCTGACAAAGGTGATCTTGCTGGTGGTAGTGTATCTTGTGGATCGATCAGGCTCATCCTTTGCCTCCTACACGCGGATCAACGAGCCGCAAAGCAAGGTCCGTCAACAGGTTGCCCACAATAACGACCAATGCAGAAAAGAATAAAATGCCAAGGATCGTTGGCGTATCACGCGCAATGATGGATTGGAATGCCAAAGTCCCAAGACCCGGCCAGCTAAAGACCGCTTCAACCAAAACCGCACCCGAAATCACCGCCGAAAACTGCAAACCCGCAAGCGTAATCACCGGAGACAGTGAATTTTTAAGCGCGTGTTTATAAACGACTTGGTTGGTCGAGAGCCCTTTGGCTTTGGCCGTGCGCACGAAATCAGAGCCAAGCGTTTCCATCATCGTGGCGCGCGCCAAACGCGAATACAGAGCGAGGAAAAGGGAGCCAAGCGTAATAACAGGAAGCACCATGTGACGCGCAACATCGACAAAGTGGGCCCAGAAACCGCCCTCAATCGTGACATCTTGCATGCCCGCGACTGGAAACCATTGTACTTTGAGTGAAAAGGCGATGAGCAGCAAAATACCTGTCCAGAAAACAGGTGCTGCGTAGCCAAAGAGTGCAAGGAATGTCACGAAATGGCTTAGGATGCCGTTGGGCTTTCGGGCTGACACAACACCCATAATTACACCGATAAACAGTGCCAGAAGTTGTGCCGTGATAACGAGAAGGAGCGTCGCTGGTAACCGCTGAAGGATTAGTTCGGTCACCGGCTGATTGTAAAAGAACGAAAACCCCAGATCAAACTGCAAGACACCACCGATGTAACGTCCGAGCTGAATGTAGAAGGGTTGGTCCAGCCCATAATCTGCGCGGATTTGATCGAGCAATTCCTGATCTGCACCGCCCATGCTTTGGCTTATCGTATCAGCAACGTCACCGGGCGCGAGATGCATCATAGAGAAGTTCAAAACTAAGACTGCAACTAACAAGATCACTGCATATCCTGCGCGAATCGCGAAACTTTGCAAAACCTGCATGTTGGCCCCTGAATTTGAACGGAAAATTGTCAGCAGTTCGCTAGAAAGCGATCAGAGCGCAACGCAGGCTGCGCTCTGAAAGATGTGTTTACTCGTCGAGCCAAACAGTATCGATTGGCGTGGACGTACCCCAAATGCCCATCGGAGCATTCTTCACTTTGTCATTAAAGACCGTGTGATAGGGCAGAGTATTGGTGTGATACACTGGAAGCTCATCTGCGATGATTTCCTGAAACTCTGCATAGAGCGCTTTGCGCTTTTCAACGTCTGTTTCAACAGCGGCCATCGCCATCAACTCATCCACACGCGCGTTGGAATAGCTTTGCGTGTTAGACCAAACACCTTTGAGGATATTCGTGCTGTCGTAGGTGCGGTGTACACCAATAACCGGATCGCCCCAGTTAAAGACTGTGTCCCAAGACATATCAAAATCGCCTGTCCCCATCTTCTTTGCCCAAGTCGGGAAGTCAGCAGAGGCGCGTACTTCAACGTCGATGTTCACCTTTTTCAAAGCCGCTTTGACATATTCAACTTGCGGCTTCACGCCGGGCCAGCCGAAATCGATGGTCAGTGACATGCGCGAACCATCTTTGACAGGGAAACCAGCTTCATCAAGCAATGCTGCCGACTTTTCGAGATCAACATCATAGCCCTCTTGCGCCGCATAGAACGGGCTGTCTGGGTGAATGCCCGATGTACTGTCAGCAGCTGTGCCTTGCATCAGCGCTTTGTGGATGAAGTTTTTGTCCACAGCGTAAGCGATCGCTTTGCGCACGCGCACATCAGACAGCGGGCCTTTGGCGGTGTTCATCGCAAGCCAGTCAATCGGACCGATCGCACCGTAGCCGTCTGGCGTGACAGTGAGCGAATCCACTTTCTTCAAGCGATTGATGATCCGTGGGAGCGATTCAAATGCGCCCATGTGGATTTCGCCGTTTTCATACGCAATCGCGCGCGCTGCCGGGTCGGTGATGATGCGCATCACGATACGATCAAGATATGGGCGGCCTTCGATGAAGAAGTCATCAAAACGCTCTAGGATAACATGCTCACCATTCTTGAACTCAACGAGCTTGAACGGACCAGAACCTACAACATTTTCGTTGTTGCGCGGGTGGGTTTTCACATCCGTGATTTCGCCATCGCCATAGATGTGCTTCGGAAGAATCGACATCAGCTGACCAGACATCGCAAGCATCAACGCCGGGTGCGGCTTGCTGAGGTTCAAAACAGCTGTGTGTGCGTCAGGCGTATCGACGCTCTCGACTGGCGCAAACATGGATTTGAACGGGTGGTTCGCTTTGATTACGTCGACAGAAAATGCGATGTCCTCTGATGTGATCGGCGCACCGTCGTGGAATTTGGCGTTTTTCACCAAGTTCAAAGTGACCGTCAGACCATCGTCTGAAACATTCCAGCTTTCGGCAAGATAGGGCTGCGGTTCCCAATTTTCGTCATAGCGCATGGGCGAGGCGAAAAGCTGTGCACCTGGGTACCCCGTGACGATCCCAGATTGAACCGCAGAGTTGAGATTACGGACGTTGCTACCAAGCACCGTGACAAGCGTGCCGCCTGTCTTGTGCCCTTCGGCAATCACGCCCGTCGCCATGACTGCGGATAGCGCGACGCTTGCGACGATGCCTTTGATCAAGTGTTTCATTTTAACTCCTTGTTTGTGGAACCTGTTGGCAGGCTTGCTTATTGTGGGATCAGCCTAAACGTCGTATTTCCCTCAGGGCAACAAATTTCGGAATCTTTTTTGAGCGAAGCAACAAACTTCATCGATTTGAGAAATTTGTTTGCACACAAATAAATCCCGCTTACGCTAAGAAAAATAACCGATGCGACATACGAGGGATTCCCATGAAGACGACTGTTTTCTCTGCCAGAAAAATTGTGACGATGAACCCTCAGAAACCGGAAGCGAGTCACGTAGCGATTCGTGAAGGGCGTATTTTGGCAGTTGGCTCCCTCGAAGAGATCGCAACATGGGGTGAATATGAGCTCGATGAACGCTTTGCGGACAAAGTGCTCTTCCCCGGTCTCGTTGAAGGGCACGCGCACACAATGGAAGGCACGCTTTGGCGCTATGTCTATTGTGGTTATTTTGACCGCATGGATCCCAACGGAAAGACATGGAAGGGCAACAAAAGCATTGAAGATGTGCTGGCATCACTTTCGGCCGCTGAAGCCTTGCTCGAAGATCCCGACGCGCCGCTTACGGGCTGGCAGCTTGATCCAATTTACCTTGATAACAAACCGATCACGCGCGCGCAGCTTGATAGCGTATCGGCAACGCGTCCGATTGGTGTGATGAATGCGTCCGGCCATATCCTTTATGTTAACACAAAAGCACTGGAACTCGCCGGTTTGATGAAAAGCGGCGTAAATCACCCGGGCATTTCACTCGGGAGTGACGGTATGCCGATGGGTGAGCTGAAAGGACCAGATGCCATGACACCCGTGGGTGAGCATGTGGGTCTGAACCGCTCTATGACAGACAGTGACGAGCGAGGTCTGCGTGATTTCGCACGGCTTTGCGTGCGCACGGGTGTGACCACAGTCACCGATCTTGCGGCGCGTCTAGAGCCCGAAGGCGTAGAAACCATGTTGCGCGTCACGGGTGAGCCAAACTTTCCAGCCTGCGTCGTACCGTTGCGATTTTTCCTTGGCTTGCCAC
>JAHEGL010000097.1 GCA_024645145.1 Planktotalea sp. | reverse complement strand
ACGTTCTTTGGAAAAACTTTTTAATTACAATGTCTTGATTTTTTCATATTATGAATACTATTTTCATAAAACTTAAAATAGGGGTCAAATTTATGCCAAAAACCATACCTAAACCCATCGACGTAGATGCCCCTCGCCATCGTGGTCGCCCCCGTGCGTTCAATGAAAAAACAGAACAGAATACGATCAAATCTCTCGATCGCGCGCTTGGTGTTCTCTCTGAACTTGCCCAGATCGAAACGGCAACACTGAGTGAACTCGCCAGCGCTTTGGATGAATCTCCTGCCACGCTCTACCGCGTGCTCACCACTTTTGCGCTACATGGCATCGTCGAAATGGACGAAGCAAATCAGACATGGCACATCGGTCCTGAGGCCTATCAAATCGGCTCGACTTTTCTGCGCCGCACAAGCCTTATCGATGTCTCCCGACCCATTATGCGCCGCTTGATGGAAGAAACCGGTGAAACCGCCAACCTTGGCATTGAAAAAGGTGGCGCCGTATTGTTCGTCTCTCAGGTTGAAACCAACGCGCCCATCCGCGCCTTTTTTGCGCCTGGCACGTTGTCTGCGATGCATGCCTCTGGCATCGGCAAAGCCCTGCTCGCGCATTTGGATGAGAAACGGCTCAAACGTTTCGCTGCTCTCGGATTAGAAGTCTTTACTACCCATACGCTCGCAACACCGGAAAGCCTCGCAGCGGATATGATAACCACCCGCGCGCGCGGCTATGCGCTCGATGATCAGGAAAAGAATCTGGGAATGCGCTGTATCGCGGCCCCCATTCACAATGCCCATGGTGAGGTGATCGCGGGCGTCTCCGTATCAGGCCCGACAACACGTGTGAGCACAGATCAAATCGAAACACTGGCAACTTCGGTCATGCGCGCCGCGCAAGATATTTCCTTCGCACTCGGCGCGGCCCGTTCTTGAGAAACTTCAATAAGCTCTCATGCCCCAAATAGAAAAAGGGCGCTTCAAAATGAAACGCCCTTCTTAATTCTAACTTTCAAAAAGGTTCCGTAGGACCGCTGGCTTACGCCAGAGCGATGTTAACCGCTGCTTCACGACCGTCACGGCCTGGCTCGATGTCGAAAGTAACTTTCTGGTTGTCTGCAAGACCTGTAAGGCCGGAACGCTCAACTGCAGAGATGTGTACGAACACGTCTTTGCTGCCGCCGTCTGGTGCGATAAAGCCGAAGCCTTTTGTAGTGTTAAACCATTTTACGGTGCCAGTAGCCATCGTAATTCTCCTAAATATACTGCCCACGGAATGCGGCAGGTCGGCTAGTCAGTGCAAGATCGAAGACTGGGCCGTTAGATAGGAGCAGTTGGGTCGATAGAGGTAACGTCGCATTTGTCATATAGAACTCTCGCCCTTGAATTGCAAGGTATTTGAAAGCGAGGCCCATAAGCGTTCGGCAAAACTGCGCTTGCGCAACGCCTCTAAATCACAACCCAAGCGTCGCGTGCCGGTTCACATCCTTGTAAAGCAAGTATCGAAACGGACCAGGCCCGCCCGCGTAACATGCTTGCGGGCAAAAGGCGCGCAGCCACATAAAATCACCCGGCCCCACTTCGACCCAATCGGCGTTCAGCTTATAGGCGGCCTTACCCTCAAGCACATAAAGCCCGTGTTCCATCACATGGGTTTCCATAAAAGGAATCACATTACCTGGCATCAGCGTCACAATCGTCACATGCATATCGTGACGCATATCGTTCGGGTCCACAAAGCGCGTCGTCGCCCAACCCCCATCGGTATCCGGCATCACTGTCGGCGCAATATCATTCTCATTCGCGATTATCGGATCCGGCGCATCTAGACCATCAATTGCTTGATAGGCTTTGCGCACCCAATGAAACCGCGCGACCTGTGCGCTGTCATTCACCAATGTCCAATCAAGACCCGCAGGCAAATACGCATAACCGCCTTCGCCCAACACATGAGTTTCGCCTTTGAAACTCACGCTGATCTCGCCCTCCACAACAAACAAAACACCCTGTGCAGTTTTGTCGAGCTCGGCGCGTTGGCTTCCACCACTAGGTTGCACTTCCATAATGTATTGCGAAAAGGTCTCTGCAAATCCCGTCATAGGACGCGCAATCACCCATAGCCGCGTCTTTTCCCAGAACGGTAGAAAGCTCGTCACGATATCGCGCATCGTGCTCGCCGGCAAAAACGCATAGGCTTCTGTGAAAATTGCTTGGCTGGTCAGCATTTGCTCCTGCCCAGGATGTCCGCCGTGCGGCGCAAAATATGTGCGTTTTGTCATGATCGTATCCTGAATCTGGTTGCCCTAAACATGGCGCAGCAAAGCAAACACGCCAAGCAATCGATTAAAGAAAGGTACCTTCCGATAAATTTGAAAATAAATCTGATTATTCACGCCAAACAGCCTCATGACGCCGCAAAGGACCCGCAGCAATAGGCCACTCCGGCAGTTTTCCATCAATGCTCAAAGGCGGTATCACGCGATGTGCATTCCCCCAGCCCGTCGCTTCAACGCTATCGCTAAAATCAGCTGCGCTTTGCACAATCGCCCCATCGCTCACAAACGCACAAGGCTCTTTCATCAACAACAGCGCAGTCCGTGCGAGCGATACCTTAGCTGATTTCAAAACCCCTTCAGAACGTGCTTTCAACGCTTCAAAAACACAGGCCGCCATCAAATATCCAGTCGCATGATCAAGCGCTTGAACAGGCAGTGGCACAGGTTTGCTCGCTCCACTCTCAGCCATCCCCGTCGCGGAAATCCCGCAACTCATTTGCACCAGACTATCAAACCCACGCCGGCCCACCCATGGCCCGCTCCACCCATAGGCATTCAAGCTCACATCAATCATCTCGGGGTTCAAAGCGCGTCGCACCTCCACCCCAAGGCCAAGCCGTTCCAACGCATCCGCACGATACCCGTGTACAAACACATCCGCGTCTTGAATCAATACCTTCAACCGCGCCAAGTCATCGCTTTTTCGCAGATCCAATCCTGCGCAGCGTTTGCCCAAGGTGACTTCCATCTCAACGCTTGGTTCATTCCAAGATGGTGGATCAATGCGTAAAACATCGGCCCCAAATCCAGCGAGAAGCCGTGTCGCTACAGGCCCTGCCAGCACGCGCGTCAAATCCAGCACTTTCAGACCTTTCAGCGATACCGCGCGCGGTGCACAGTCGCCGCGCTCTTGCCAATGCACCAAAGGCTCACTTGCCAATGCCTGCCCTTGCGGATGCGCGCGCCACGCGTCAGCCGTTCTCATAAACGCCGCACATCCATTCGCCGCAACAATCGCCTTTTCCAAAGCTTCACCGTTCCACTCCAAAACAACTCCGGCAACCAAATCGCGATCCGCCGCAACCTTCAAAACCGACAAGGCCGCATCGCGGTGATGGGGTGCGTTGGTGTGCAACCTGATCCATCCATCTTTGCATTGATAATTCCCCGCGACCGCATCCCAGAGCGAACCTGCCTCCCAACCAAGGGGTCGCACCGTCATATCAAACCAAAGCGCTGCGCGTCGTCGATCCACCGAAACCGTTTCGCCGACACCAAGCCGCGCCAAAGCAACGCCTGCCAATCCTATCGACGCTTCCGCTAAATCAGTCGTTCGGAAATATGACGGCAAATGCCCCGCACCCGTGAGCGTATAGGGCGCAACGCGCTCACCAAAAACTCCGTCACACAACTCATTCCAAAATGGATTGGTCTCATGCATCAGCAAACGCTGTTATCTCGATCCCCGCCGCTTCCAACGCCGCCCGCACAGCACGCGCGATTTCGACAGCTTCAGGCGTATCGCCATGCATACAAATTGTATCGATCCGCGTTGGTATACGCTTTCCACTTTGCGCATTCATCGCCCCACTTTGCACCATATCAACCATACGCGCAGCAGCGAGATCAGCATCGTGAATAACCGCCCCTTCCAAGGAACGATCCACCAAAGTCGCATCATCATTATACGCACGATCCGCAAAAATCTCCGCAGCGAACGCACAGCCCAATGCATCGACCGCTTTTTGCTGCTCGGTCCCCGCCAACACCATGATGATGATATCAGGATCAACGTCTAAAGCCGCACGATAACAGCCATGCGCCATCTCGTAATTCTCTGCACACATATTCGCCAAAGCGCCATGCAACTTCAAATGCCGCACGTGCCCCCCTGCAACCTTTGCCATCGCCTGCGCAGCACCCAACTGATAGCGCACCGCGTTCTCTAATTGTGCCTGTGGCAAATGCATGCGGTACCGCCCAAATCCTCGCAAATCAGGAAATCCCGGATGCGCACCAATGCCCACGCCTTTTTCAACCGCCAGCTTCATCGTTTGCGCCATCACGTCGGGATCGCCGGCATGAAACCCGCAAGCAATATTCGCAGAGGTCACAATATCCAAAAGCGCGCTGTCATTCCCAAGCGACCACGCTCCAAAGCTCTCACCCATATCCGCGTTTAAATCGACCGTTTTGCTCATTCGCTCTCTCCCGAAACCGCACCGCTGATAAGTTGGTACGACAATAAATCATTGATCTGCGCCGGATCGCGCAAAATTGCTTCACACCGTTTGCCCAATGTGGCGCGCGCTTTTCGCTCTGCACGTTCGGCTGCAATGCCCGCTTCACGCGTGACAAATTTGAACTTCAGTTCATCCCCCGCCACAGCCTGCGCAATTCTTGTCAAATCACAGGGCAGCACCGCAGCAATCCTTGGATATCCCCCCGTCGTTTGACTGTCCGCAAGCAACGCAAACAACGCCCCCTGCCCCGGCACCTGTATATCACCGGGAATCACAGTTTCAGACAGGATCGATTGCCCGCCTTGCACCGCAAAATCCTCACTGCTTTCCAAGGTAACCCCTTGCCGATTACCCTTGGACCCACGCGTAAAGACCGTTTCTTCAAACCGCGTTCGCACCTGCTTTGAGAAAAGCTCCGTATGCGCGGTCTCAACCACTCTTATTGCAGCACTGCTTTTGGGCCTACTCGGCAAAGCCAATCCAATCCGGTCCGGCCGTAAGTCTGCGCCCATCTTCAGTGTTTGACGAACCTCAATAACCTGACCAAGCCCTGCCCCACGATGCGTACTTGCCGATCCTTGAAACTTCGGCGTTACAAACCCACCGCCAATCCCAAGGTAGCCATAAAGCCCAACGCGCGCCGCGCCAATTTCCAGCACTTGTCCGGCTTGAACAAAGTGCACCGCATTATGAAGCAAGGTCGCGCCGTCCAAACGCGCGTCCATGACCGCCCCCGCAATCGCAATGCGCGCGTCGCTCAAAAACCTGAACGTGCCGCCAAATCCGGCCATTTCCAAAACAGCAGTCTCGCTTTCGCCCAGCAAAGCCCAAACGCTGCTCAGCGCAAATGTATCAGCGGCACCACCACGCGACAGTCCCAGCGCAAGTGTTCCGCTCCAACCTGCATCTTGCACCGTGACCGCGGCGCCGATTTTTTCCACTTGGATCACAGGTGTCACGATAACACCTCCCAGCGCGCACCACCAAAACTGTCATCCCAAAGCGCATCAATCTCACCGCGCGCAGCACTTACAAACTGCACACGATCCCCCGCTTGAAACGCGAACGGCTCTGCTCGATTCTGATCAAAACACTGAAACGCAGTCTGCCCGATATGACGCCAGCCTGTTGGGGTCTCATTGGCAAAGATGATCAATTGAGCAACCGCAACAACAAGCGCACGCGCAGGAACTCTTGGCGCGACACCGTCCATACGCGCAATATTCCAATGCGACTCTAAATTGCCCAAATAGGGCTGACCCGGCGCAAACCCCAAGGTTAACACTCGAACCCGCGCCGCTGTAATTTGCGCGACAGCCTGTGTTTCATTTACCCCAGCAAGCTGCGCCGCTTCAGAAAGTTGCGGGCCATCAAAGCTGCAAGGAATTGTCCAAACGCGCGATTGCAACATTGGCTCTACAAACCAATCTCGCGCATGCACTTCTTTGGTCACAGTTTGAACAACCCGCTCCATATCCGCGTCCAAATCTAGCTTAAGATAAACAGCCGTTAATGACGGCGCGGCCTCTCGTATGCCAACCGGCGCAATATTTTCGATATGCTTATGAAACGCCAAGGCAGCAGCGTTTGCCTCATCACTCATCTGCTCCGCAAAACGAACCAGCACACCGTCAACGCCGACGAATATAATCTTCGGTACTAGGTTTGCATGATCGTCGTTCATGTGGCTCGTTTCATTGTTTGCTCCAACCCATCATGGCACCGAAACAAGCGCAAGCATCAAGGAAATTTTACTTTGATTCGTGAATGCTGGTTCAACTCACGTAAATTAAGGATGAATGCTAAAACCGGCGAAACTAAAATAATTTATGTTTTTCAGCAGGTTAAACAGAAACCTTAACTTCTACTCCAAACCAATGCAGGCTCAAAACATAGAATGTCCTGCCATAAACATGGTATTCGCGGCATAGATAGTCTTGCTACAACGTATAAGAGATCAGAATCGGTCTCAGAGGCAGAACACACCACAGGAAAGCTTCGCCGCTTTGAACACAGCTATCACTGTGGAGCGTGCGGAATAAACAAGATCGAGCGAGGAAAAATCATGTCCTAATCCCAAACACCTTTCCCGAAAAGAAAGGGCTTTGAATGGCTGCAACCACTCAAAGCCCATAACGAACAGCTTTCGCT
>JAHEGL010000092.1 GCA_024645145.1 Planktotalea sp. | reverse complement strand
GGCGACGCAACACAGATCGTTTGCCAGTTTGGGGATCGACAACCTCCCGATCCTCAAGCGCGGGTGCAAGGCTTGCAACATGTGCCAGCGTTTCGATCGCAAGATCGATATTGAACTCAATCCAAGACTTAGAAGCGCCAACTTCTTGAGCAGCAAGCGCGCAAAATTCATTACGCTCACTGTCCAGCGCTGTCATCATTTTGCGAAGTATCAGCGCGCGTTTTTCGGTCGACCAACGCGACCAAGTCGGAAACGCGGATGCAGCTGCATTCACAGCTGTGTTGACCGACAAGGTCGTCACATCTGTTCCCGCAATCAGATCAAGCTTTGACGCCAGATTCTGCACTTAAATCCCCCCCGATGTCAGCCTGTGCAAACGAACCTCCATAAGTTCACGCAGGTGGCCTGATGGCCCGCCGTCCGGAAAAGTTAGACGAAAACACCCAAGAAGAAATGTTGATATCTGGTTTTTTAATGTCATTATCTGGGCATGAAGCCTGCGATCAACACCCTTGCCCCTTTGACGGCCCATCAAACTGTTGTTCATGCCGATGTCTTTCGCAGCGGATTGGATGATCGATTCTTGGGTGGATTGGTCGATTTCGCCGGTGGCACGACGCAGTGCATTTTGGTTTTGTCGGGCAGTGCCGTTCGAATAGAGCCTGACCGCGAAGACCCGATTATCGGGCCTGCAATCAATTGGGGGCCAAAGGATCTTGATACACGAATCAAAGCGAAGGCAGGGACGACCGGCGTTATCATGACTCTTAGCGATGCCATCTTGAGCAATGCAATAGGGCACAAACCCGAAGCCGCTGCATTGCGCCTTATGTCTGCACGCGCGTTTACCCTCAGTTTGGATGGCAAACCCGAAATCGCTCAAACACTTTCTAATTGTTTTGATGCTATTTTTAGAGAGCTGGAAGCAGGGCAAACAGGCATGGAAACCGTGATTGAGGCGCAAGTTAGGATCATGCTTGTTTCCCTTTGGCGCGCTGGCGTTAACGAAATGATCGACGATCAAAGCTATAAAGCCGCGAACTTGACGCTTGAGAGGTTTCGGCACCTCGTAGAAGCCCATCTGCGCGAACGTTGGCCTGTGCAAAGGTTCGCTGCTGAGTTGGATGTATCACCGGATCGGCTACACGACATCTGCAAACGCACTTTGGGAAAGCCACCCCAGCGTCTCATTCGGGACCGTTTAACGTTTGAGGCGCAGGCATTGCTACAGCGTTCTCATCAGACGCTTGATCAGATTGCAGATCATCTTGGTTTTCGAAGCACATCGCAATTTAGCGTATTCTTCAAAGCTGAAACAGGCGTTCCACCTGGCGCCTTTCGACGGGCAAGCACACAGCAAGGAAACACTACAAAACCGACGCAAGTGGGCAGTTACGCAGATTGGCCATGACGCGAAAGATTGGGATAAGCTGGTCTGGACGCTAACCCAACGCGTATCCGACACCGCGCACTGTCCGAACCAGATCATCACCACCGTGTTGCGAAAGTGCCTTTCGCAAGCGACCGATGTGAACGTCAACTGTGCGCGTATCAACGTATAAATCGCGCCCCCAGACGCGATCGAGCAATTGATCACGGCTCCAGACACGGCCCGGTTTTTCCATGAAAGTGCTGAGCAAACGGAACTCGGTTGGCCCAAGCTTAAGTTCATACGCCCCCCGCATAACTTTGTGGGTTTCTGCGTCGAGAACAATGTCATCAAACTCTAGTTGCTGGCCCACACTCGATGGGCGCACCCGCCGCAACTGACTGCGCACTCGTGCCATGAGTTCTATTACGGAATAGGGTTTGACCACATAATCATCAGCGCCATTTTCCAACCCGCGTACTTTGTCCACCTCTTCAGATCGGGCAGAGAGCATTATGATCGGAATAGCCCGCGTTTCAGGCTTGATTTTGATCCGTCGGCACACCTCAATTCCAGACAGGTGTGGCATCATCCAATCAAGCACAATGATATCGGGCGCGTCCTCAGCAATTAGTAAAAGGGCTTCTTCCCCGTTTGTTGCGCGGCTGACAGAAAATCCTTCAGCTTCAAGGTTATAGGCCAACACTTCCAGCTGCGCTGGTTCATCTTCTACGACTAAAACGCGAGGCTGATCTTTGGACATTTGCCAAATCTCCTTAGGTTGGCAATGACGTTTTGTCGCCTTTGGTGCGCTCCTCATCCGGAATTGCTCCAGTGACAAGGTAGACAACTTGCTCCGCAATAGATGTCACATGATCGCCCATACGTTCGATGTTTTTCGCTATGAAATGCAGGTGCATACAGGCGCTGATATTGTTCGGATCTTCCATCATAAAGGTCAGGAATTCTCGAAAAAGCGCATTGTACATCTGATCCACTTCGAGATCGCGATCGATCACATCCTGCGCAAGTTCAGCGTCGCGCGCGACATAGGCATCCAGCGCATCTTTCAACATGCGCTCGACCTCTTTGGCCATACGGCGCAACGAACTTGCACTGCCATTCACCGGCTCCATCTGCGAAAGAACACTCGTGCGCTTGGCTAAGTTTTTTGCGTAGTCACCAATACGTTCCAAGTTGGCGCTGACCTTCATAACGGACAGCACAAGACGCAAATCAATCGCTGTCGGCGCACGCAATGCAATGACGCTCGCGGCTTTTTCGTTAATAAGCTCTTCAAGCTCGTCGATGGCCTTGTCAGCGTGGCGCACTGCCTCCGCGCGCTCTTCGTCGCGCGTCTCAAGACTGATCGCAGCTTCAAGGATGGCATTTTCAACCAATCCGCCCATTTTCATGATTTGCGCTTGGATCGCTTCGAGATCACGGTCGAAGGCTGATGCGATGTGTAAATCGGTCATTTTGAACTCCTTAGCCGATGCGGCCAGTGATGTAGCTTTCGGTGCGTGGATCGACGGGGTTGGTAAAAATGGTGGACGTTTCACCGTACTCAACGAGATTACCAAGATGGAAAAAAGCCGTTTTCTGACTGACCCGCGCCGCCTGTTGCATTGAGTGCGTAACGATCACGACCGAGTAGTTCTTGCGCAATTCGTCGATCAATTCCTCGACCTGAGCGGTCGCAATCGGATCAAGGGCAGAACAAGGTTCGTCCATCAAAAGCACTTCGGGTTCTGTCGCGACCGCACGTGCGATGCATAGACGTTGTTGTTGCCCACCTGACAGACCAGTGCCGGGCGCCTGCAAACGATCTTTGACTTCGTCCCAGATGGCGCCACGGCGCAATGCATTCTCTACGATATCATCTAGATCTGCCTTGTTCTTGGCCAAACCATGAATGCGCGGCCCGTAGGCCACGTTGTCATAGATCGATTTCGGGAACGGGTTGGGTTTTTGGAACACCATGCCCACTTTTGCGCGCAGCTGAACGGGGTCCACCTTGGGGTCATAGATATCTTCTGAATCGATGCGGATATCGCCTTTGACGCGACACACATCAATGGTGTCGTTCATCCGGTTTATGCAGCGCAGAAACGTGGATTTGCCACAGCCCGACGGACCGATAAAGGCTGTCACTGTCTTGTCTTCTATTTCGACGCTGACGTCCTTGATGGCATGGTTATCGCCATAATAGACCTGTACGTCTTTGGTTGAAATTTTGACGTCGTTTGTGTCCACGTTTCTCTCCACAATTCTCATGTCGTTCATGTGATAGTCTTCTACCAACGGCGCTCAAAACGACGTCGCAGAACGACAGCAATAGCGTTCATAGTGATCAAGAATAGCAACAAGATGATGATACCACCCCATGCTTTCTCGTAAAAACCAGGATCAGCGCGGCTGGCCCATGTGTAGATTTGCGCAGGCATGGCCGAGTTGGCGTCGGTAAAGCCGCCTGCGAAGGTCTCTGGATATTCACGTGCGACGTAGCCAACCATACCGATGAGCAGCAAGGGCGCAGTTTCACCCAAAGCCTGTGCAAGGCCGATAATCGTGCCCGTCAAAATACCCGGCATGGCGAGCGGCAGGACGTGATGAAACACCGATTGCATTTTGGACGCCCCGACACCCAAGGCCGCATCGCGGATAGACGGCGGCACAGCAGCCAAGGAGGCACGTGTAGAAATGATAATCGTGGGCAGTGTCATAAGTGTCAGGACAAGGCCACCAACGAGCGGCGCGGACTGCGGCAATCCTGCGAACTGAATGAACACAGCCAGACCAAGAATACCAAACACAATAGAGGGTACAGCAGCGAGGTTGGAGATGTTTACTTCAATCAGATCGGTCCAGCGGTTCTTGGGTGCAAATTCCTCAAGATAGATCGACGCCGCCACACCAATCGGCAGCGACAGAAAGAGCACCACCAGCATCATGAAGAATGACCCAATTACCGATGCACCAAGACCGGCACCACCGGGGTTGTCCACGCCAGAATCCGTACCCGTGATAAAATTCCAATTGAACGCGCTCTGGATTACGTCGACCTCTTTCAAGGCGTCGACCAGATCAAGGTCGGTCGCCATCAAGAACCGGCTATCTACCAGCGTATCACGGGTGATCCGTCCATTTAAATACCCATCTACACGGGACGATGCAGCAAGCTCGAACGACACAGGCGTGCCGATGCGATCTGGGTTTTCAAGGAAAAAACTGCGGATGGTGCCCCCGGGTTTACCCACAAGGCGTTGAATCGCTTTGTTATCAAAATCAACGTCGAGACCGCTTGCCTCAAGCTGCTCCGTAAGCGCGCTTATGAAAATCTTTTGATACTCGCCCGTTTTAAGCATCTTGGATTCGGCTTTGTCGAACTGCTCTTTGGTCAGGACAAATTCAATGTTCACAACCGTTTGTGTAAATGCAGGAAGTCCCGATCGCAAAATGGAAGCGAAGAGGAACACGAGAAACAGCAGGCCCACAGCAATCGCAGCCATTCCGTACATGCGGAAGCGAGTTTCAGCAGCGTTGCGCTTGCGCGTGCGGGCATCCTGCGCCAACAGGCTGGATTTTTTCTTCGAGGCGTCAGCGGGTGTCATACTTGTGTCAGTCATCAGTCATACTGCTCCCGATATTTACGCACGATATAAAGGGCAAAGACGTTAAGTCCGAGTGTCAAAACAAATAGGGTCATGCCAAGCGCGAAGGCTACCAGAGCTTCAGGCGAAGCAAAGTCGGCATCACCTGTAAGTTGGCTCACGATCTTGGCGGTGATTGTTGTCATCGCGTCGAAAGGATTCATCGACAATCGTGCCGCTGCACCCGCGCCCAACACAA
Organism: Planktotalea sp.; assembly: GCA_024645145.1. Taxonomy (GTDB): domain Bacteria; phylum Pseudomonadota; class Alphaproteobacteria; order Rhodobacterales; family Rhodobacteraceae; genus Planktotalea. The sequence continues at coordinate 1,470 of JAHEGL010000092.1, read as the reverse complement.
CAATCATGGTCTCGCCAATGGCGCGCGACGCCGCGAGCAAGATCGCTCCAACGATGCCCGGCAAAGCGGCTGGCAAGATCACCTGTCGGATCGTTTCAGACTTCGTCGCCCCAAGCCCATAAGATCCATCGCGCATCGCCTGTGGCACAGCGTTGATGATATCGTCAGAGAGCGAGGACACAAATGGAATGAGCATGATGCCCATCACAAGGCCCGCTGTCATCACGGCGGTACCGCCTTGCATCCAGCCAACAGTATCCTTGCCAAACATACTGACCAACAATGGCCCAACCGTGAGCAACGCGAAAAGTCCGTAAACAATCGTCGGAATACCCGCCAGAATTTCGATCAGCGGTTTGGCGATACTGCGGACCCGAGGACCTGCATACTCCGAAAGATAAATCGCGGAGAAAAGCCCAATAGGAACCGCAACTAACAAAGCAATAAAGGAGATATAGAACGTACCCCAAAGCAGGGACAATACGCCCAAATCAGACGCTCCCCCGCGACCAGAAAAGCTGGGTGCCCATTTCGTGCCGAAAAAGAAATCAGCAGCGGGGTAGAGTTTGAAGAACTCGATCGTGTTGAACAGCAAAGCAAACAGAATACCGATGGTCGTCAGGATCGCCATCGACGCCGCCGCAATCAACAGCGCTAATATCCCGCGTTCAACCGTATTGCGCGCCCGAAAATCGGCGTTTGATCTAGAGTAAGCATACCCCGCCCCACCAAACGCAATCAGCAGAACAATCACCGTCATGATCACCGAGCCAGTGGCATTAAGCGTCCGGTAACGTTGCGCACCCGACAAAACTTCAGGACTAACCGCAGAGCCAAGAGCCACGCCAACCTCCCCAAGACGTTCGCGAACATCAGAGGTTTCGGTGCTGATGGATGTTGCCTCTGCGCGGCTCATCGCACCTTGCTGCACGGCAACGTCAAGACCGTCCGCAACACGGCGCACATCGCTCATCACAAGGCCGATAGAATTGCCTTCAGACACCAACGTATCAGGAAGTGTCGCAAGGACACGGGAATTCACAAAGAACGGCTGCGCGAGCATCCAAACCACGAGAACTGCGGCAGCGGGTACAATCGCCCAGATTGCGACATTGGCACCATAGTAAACAGGCAATGAATGCAGGTTACGACGGTCACCACCAGCACTTTGCAGCGCCCGCTTGCGTCCCATGACATAACCAAAGGCTGCAATGGTGAGAATGATCAAGACGAGCCATGTAAACGGCATGTCGGCTCCAATCGTCGTATTAGTTCAAGTGACAAAAGCCCCGGAAACGGGGCAAGCGGTTTATAGTTGGGGACAGCACCAAGCGCCATCCCCATTATCATGAGGCAGAGTGCCGTTTAGCTGCCGTCACCCATTGGTGTTTCTTCTGCGATAGCTGTTTGTGTCGCGGACAGTTCTGGGTCTGCAACAAGGCCGTAAGCAGACAACGGGCCGTCAGCACC
>JAHEGL010000087.1:428-6775 GCA_024645145.1 Planktotalea sp. | reverse complement strand
GGCAAAACCACATCACTAGGACCGCTCAAATATCTGTTTGGGTTTAGCAGTGCGACCGAGATGCGCTTTGCACTCTGAAACACTCCCAAGAATGCCGCAACGCAGCGAATTGACACTTGCGTAAAATTACAGATATATAATCTCAAACGTAATATAATTACCTAAATGATTCACGAGGGCCGATATGACCGACACATCCAACGCTGTGAAAAAAGATCGTCCTTGGCTCATTCGCACATATGCGGGCCACTCCACCGCCAAAGCCTCTAACGCGCTCTACCGCGGTAACTTGGCGAAGGGCCAGACAGGTCTGTCTGTCGCCTTCGATCTGCCGACGCAAACGGGCTATGACAGCGATCACGTGCTCGCGCGCGGCGAAGTTGGTAAAGTCGGCGTGCCTGTGTGCCACCTTGGCGATATGCGCACCCTATTCGATCAGATTCCTTTAGAAGACATGAACACATCGATGACGATCAACGCGACCGCCCCTTGGTTGCTCGCGCTGTATGTTGCCGCCGCTGAAGAGCAGGGCGCTGATACGTCCAAGCTGCAAGGCACGGTACAGAATGACCTGATCAAAGAATACCTCTCGCGCGGCACCTACATCTGCCCGCCAAAACCGTCGCTCAAGATGATCGCGGATGTGGCTGAATATTGCTACACGAACATCCCCAAATGGAACCCGATGAACGTGTGCTCCTACCACTTGCAAGAGGCTGGCGCGACGCCCGAGCAAGAGCTGGCTTTTGCCCTCGCCACAGCCACTGCCGTTCTGGATGAATTGCGCCCGCGCGTCCCAGCCGAAGATTTCCCGACACTCGTCGGGCGTATTTCCTTCTTCGTGAACGCAGGTATTCGGTTCGTGACTGAAATGTGCAAAATGCGTGCTTTCGTCGATCTGTGGGATGAGATTTGTCTTGAGCGCTATGGCGTACAAGACCCAAAGATGCGCCGTTTTCGCTATGGCGTTCAGGTCAATTCACTTGGCTTGACGGAGCAGCAACCGGAAAACAACGTCTACCGTATCTTGCTGGAAATGCTCGCTGTGACACTGTCGAAAAACGCCCGTGCGCGTGCGGTGCAATTGCCCGCATGGAACGAAGCGCTCGGCCTGCCACGTCCGTGGGATCAGCAATGGTCCATGCGGATGCAGCAGATCCTTGCATATGAAACAGACCTGTTGGAATTTGATGATCTCTTCGATCAAAACCCGGCAGTAGATCGCAAGGTTGAAGAACTGAAATCCGGCGCGCGCGCTGAACTTGCCAACCTTGGGTCAATGGGTGGTGCTATTGACGCGATCGATTACATGAAATCGCGCCTTGTTGATTCAAACGCGGATCGCCTGAACAAGATCGAGCGCAATGAGACCATCGTTGTAGGCGTCAACAAATGGCAACAGGGTGAGCAATCACCGCTTCAAACTGAGGACGGCGGCATCATGGTTGTCGATCCTGCCGTAGAGGATGAACAAATCACACGGCTTGAGCAGTGGCGCGAAATCCGCGATGACGCCGCCGTTCAAAGTGCCCTCGCGGCCTTGCGAGAGGCTGCGCGCAAAGGCGAGAATGTCATGCCCGCCTCTATTGAGGCTGCGAAAGCAGGGGTGACGACGGGCGAATGGGCAGCGCAAATGCGCACTGTTCATGGCGAATATCGTGGACCAACAGGCGTGTCTGCCTCGGTGTCCAACAAAACCGAAGGGCTGGATGATATCCGCGATGCCGTAAATGTGGTGAGTGATAAGTTGGGTCGTCGCCTCAAGTTTCTGGTTGGCAAACCTGGCCTTGACGGGCACTCCAACGGCTCTGAGCAGATCGCATTTCGCGCACGCGATTGCGGCATGGATATTGAATATGATGGCATCCGCCTCACGCCTGAGGAACTCGTTGCATCGGCATTGGAAACGCGCGCGCATGTCGTTGGTTTATCAATCTTGTCGGGCAGCCACATTCCATTGGTCGAGGACATGATGAAACGCATGCGCGAAGCAGGTCTTGGCGACATCCCTGTTATAGTTGGCGGGATCATCCCTGATGACGATGCAGAACGCTTACGTGCAATGGGCGTCGCTCGTGTTTACACACCAAAAGACTTTGAACTGAACGCAATCATGAAAGACATTGTTACATTGGCTGATCCTGCTGCGATTGCTGCTGAGTGATTGACCCTTTCGCGCGGCGGCCCTACCGTCGCGTGCATGAACACATCTCTTAAAATACGCCCGCTTGAACAAAACGATGAGGCAGAGTGGCGCCGTCTTTGGACCGCTTATCTTGAGTTCTACGAAAGCACGGTTCGCGAAGACGTCTATGCAACCACTTTCGAACGGCTCATTGACCCTGCGAATACACAGCAATGCGGCGCGCTTGCGCTCTTTGAGAGTCGCCCTATCGGGCTCGTCCACTGGATTTATCATCCACATAATTGGAAGATAGAAGACGTTATCTATCTCCAGGATCTCTACGCTGATCCAACCGTGCGCGGAACAGGTGTGGGGCGTGCACTCATTGAACATGTGTACGATGTGGCCGATCAGGGCGAGACACCGACAGTCTATTGGATGACCCAAAAATTCAACACAACCGCGCGTCAGCTATATGATCGCATCGCGAGCAAAACCGTTTTTGTACAATACAAACGCTAGGATTCCAAAATGACTATTCATATCGGCGCAAAGCCTGACCAGATCGCTGAAACCGTGCTTATGCCGGGCGATCCATATCGCGCAAAATGGGCGGCTGAGACATTTCTGGAGGGTGCAGAACTCGTCAACGAAGTGCGCGGAATGCTTGGCTTTACTGGCACTTGGAAAGGAAATCGTGTCACAATCCAAGGCAGCGGGATGGGCATGCCATCTTTGTCGATATACGCGAACGAACTGCTGAAAGACTACGGCGCAAAGACGCTGATCCGCATCGGATCATGCGGCGCAATGCAGCCCTACGTCGGAATTCGCGACGTCATTATCGCAATGACCTCATCCACCCTGTCCACTCCGTCGCTCGGCTTTTTCAAAGAATTGAACTACGCGCCTTGTGCCGATTGGGGCCTGCTGCGCGCAGCAGTGACCGCGGCGGAAGCGAAAGGCACGAAAACCCATGTGGGCGGTATTTACTCTGCAGATGTGTTCTACGATGAGCGCCCTGATTTGAACGAGCAAATGACGCGCCACGGCATCTTGGGCGTCGAGATGGAGGCGGCAGAGCTCTACACGCTCGCAGCGCGCTACGATGCGCGCGCGCTGGCTGTCTTAACCGTGTCGGATCATTTGATCACAGGCGACGCGCTACCCTCTGAGGATCGCGAAAGCAGCTTTGGCGAGATGGTTGAAATCGCGTTAGAAGCGGCTTTCGCCTAGCGACCATGTGTGGCGTCGTACCCGTTTGGTTGCGGCGGCTCCCACCCTTCAAGCGCACCAGCTTTAGGCTTGAACACTTCAACCAAGAGCGGGTGACATTGCGCTTCATCACTTGAATGCTCAGCTGAGCAATCCCCACCGGGGCAAGCGCTCAACGCGCCAAGCAGGTCGATTTCAGCGAATAGTTCCAAATAATCGCCCGTCCGCACAGGGCTGGCTTTCATGAAATACTGCCCTGTGTCACGCGTAAATCCTGTGCACATGAAGACGTTTAAAACGTCATGTACATGCGGCTCCGCCTCTTTCAAAGGTACTTCCAAATGATCCGCAAGCGCGCGTGTCAGATTGGAATGACAGCAATGGTGATAGTGCGTACCAGACAATAAATTGCCCGTATACGGATCGCAGCGCGTGCCGATCACGTCGTGCACAGAGCCGCCATAGCGATCAATGCCATACCACTCGAGCGTGTCCGTCGTGATTGTCGCCATTGGGCGCAGCGTCGGAAACGAACTCCACATGCTTTGGCCTGTTGTGATGTGCGTGCCATGCAGCGCACGGGTTTTGCCTGTGTAGAACCGCTCGCTCAGGTCGTGCGCGTTCCAAAGGTTGAGATCACCGACCTGTGAACCTTCAGGACACGACATGCGAAAGAAGTGACCCGCCGGCACGTCAAACGTGCGTGCATCGCGGGCGGGCACCAAGGTTTCGCTGACCTTCTTAGCGCCCTCACGCGCGGAGGCATAAAGCGCCATATCGCGTCGCGGTAGGCCATCAACGGGATAGCAAATGACAGGTTCAATATTGCGCCGTGCGTCGGCATCGCTGGGTCGGTTGGTCATTTTATGCTCCCTCGTTGGACGCATAAGAAAACCCGCCGCGCCAAAGCGCAACGGGTGATCTTGAATTTTCTTGAAAAATCGCGCGCTTAAACGGTGCGCTCGACCATTATTTTCTTGATTTCTGCGATCGCCAGTGCTGGGTTTAGACCCTTTGGGCATGTCTTCGCGCAGTTCATAATAGTGTGACAACGATAGAGTTTGAATGGATCTTCGAGTTCATCCAAACGCTCGCCCGTCGCCTCATCACGGCTATCAATGATCCAGCGATACGCATGCAGCAATGCCGCTGGCCCAAGATAACGATCACCATTCCACCAATAGCTTGGGCAAGATGTTGAACAGCACGCGCACATGACGCATTCATATAACCCATCAAGCTTTTTACGATCGCCAATAGACTGCTTCCACTCTTTCGCAGGGCGATTTGTCTTCGTCTCAAGCCACGGCATGATAGATGCGTGCTGAGCATAGAAATGAGTCAGATCGGGGATCAAATCCTTAACCACAGGCATGTGCGGCAGTGGATAAATCTTCACGTCGCCCTTTACTTCATCCATTCCGTAAATGCAGGCCAGCGTGTTGATGCCATCGATGTTCATTGCGCAAGAGCCACAAATCCCTTCACGGCAAGAACGACGGAAGGTCAACGTCGGATCAATCTCGTTTTTGATCTTGATCAACGCGTCCAAAATCATCGGGCCGCAGTTGTCCATGTCAACCCAATACGTATCAACAGACGGGTTTTTGCCATCATCAGGGTTCCAGCGATAAATCTGGAACTTGCGGATATTATTCGCACCCTGCGGCTTTGGCCAAGTTTTGCCAGTCGTCATACGCGAATTCTTGGGGAGGGTCAGTTGTACCATCGTCTCACTCCTTTACAGAAACAGGCCTAGGCCGTTTTAAGAAATACATTGCACCGTTTCAGGGCGCGATGCGATTGTCGTTACAGTTTCGACGGTCTCGGGCGTGACACCCGTTGCACCTGCCTTTGCGATGTCGAAAATTTCAAAGCGCGATGCATTGTCGATCACACAATCAGTCACGGGTGCAGCGTTCACCCCTGGAAACCGTTGCCCGACCACACCGTTCACAACACCTTTTGCAGTATTGCGCGCAACTGTATCGGCTGCATCATTCGCTTGCACGCAAGCGCCAAGCGAAACAGAGATAGACAATGTCATCAAGATACGCATTAGAACGTCCGCTCTTTAGGTGCGATCTTCGTCAGGCTAATACCGCCTTGTGCTTCGGACGTCAGCGGGTCTGTCACAACGGGGCGGTGGCTCAAGGCAACGTCCTTGCCATCGACGCGGCTGATCGTGTGCACACGCCAGTTTTCATCATCACGCGTCGCGTAATCCTCATGCGCGTGTGCGCCGCGGCTTTCCTTGCGCGCCTCAGCACCAACAATCGTCGCCAAAGCATTTGGCATCAGGTTTGTCAGTTCCAGCGTTTCCATAAGATCAGAGTTCCACACCAAAGAGCGATCCGTCACTTTGAGATCATCTACCTTTGCGGCAACGTTCGTCATCTTTTCAACGCCTTCTTTTAGCGTTTTATCCGTGCGGAAGACTGCTGCGTCTTCTTGCATGGTTTTCTGCATTTCTAGGCGCAGCTCTGCCGTTGGCGTTGCGCCATTGGCGTTGCGCAAACCATCAAAACGGTCAAACGCATAGTCAACAGAAGCTTGGTTCAGCGTCGCACTTCCTGCGTCTGCATCCACGACCTTACCCGCGCGAATTGCTGCGGCACGGCCAAAGACCACGAGGTCAATAAGCGAGTTAGAACCAAGACGGTTCGCGCCGTGAACAGAAGCACACCCAGCTTCGCCCACAGCCATCAGGCCCGGCACAACTGCATTGGAATCTTTCGCCGTTGGGTTCAACACTTCGCCAAAGTAGTTCGTCGGAATGCCACCCATATTATAGTGAACCGTCGGCAGAACAGGGATCGGTTCTTTGTTGACGTTTACACCCGCGAAAATCTTGGCACTTTCTGAGATACCCGGCAGGCGCTCTGCGAGAGCATCAGCAGGGAGATGCGACAGGTTCAGGTGAATATGATCGCCGCCTGCACCAACACCGCGTCCTTCGCGGATCTCCATCGTCATGCAGCGAGACACGTAATCGCGCGGTGCGAGG
>JAHEGL010000087.1:0-418 GCA_024645145.1 Planktotalea sp. | reverse complement strand
GGTGCGAGGTCTTTGTAGTTCGGCGCGTAGCGCTCCATAAAGCGCTCGCCCTCGGAGTTGGTGAGATAACCACCCTCCCCGCGTGCGCCTTCTGTAATGAGACAGCCGGAACCGTAAATGCCCGTCGGGTGGAACTGAACGAACTCCATATCCTGAAGCGCAAGGCCCTGACGTGCGACCATCCCGCCACCGTCGCCTGTGCATGTGTGTGCAGAGGTTGCGGAGAAGTATGCGCGGCCGTAACCACCTGTGGCAAGCACGACCATCTTCGCATTGAAGACATGCATCGTGCCGTCATCAAGCTTCCAGCAAACGACACCTTGGCATTGGCCGTCTTCGGACATGATTAAATCAATCGCAAAGTACTCGATGTAAAACTCAGCGTTGTTCTTCAGAGATTGGCCATAAAGCGTGTGCA
>JAHEGL010000085.1 GCA_024645145.1 Planktotalea sp. | reverse complement strand
GATCCGCCGCCCGCGTGGTATTTCCACTATGACCAATTTGCAAACGGCCTTGGGTACGCCGTTGCGGTTGTGTTTGCGACGTGATTCTAAAACCGAACTGCGCGCGGTCGTTGCGCGATTAGCGGCAGACCGGTTCATTTTGAATTTCAGTGTTGGTATTGGTTTGGATCGAGCGGTGCAAACCTATGCCTTAAGCGAAAAGGATTTTGCCCCCACTGATTTAGCGATCGAAATGCTGTATCTTCTCGAAGCCAAAAGAGCCGTAACAGAAGCAAATGTCGCATTTAATCGCAAACTCTATGGGGCGAAAATAGCAGCCGAAGAACAGGCGCTGACCGACACGTTGACAGGTTTGAAAAACCGTCGGGCATTGGAAAATGCGTTACAGTCCATGGTTGCCAAAGGACATCATTTTTCTGTGGTTCAGATGGATTTGGATTATTTCAAGCGCGTGAATGATAGCTTTGGCCATGCGGCCGGCGATCATGTGTTAAAGTCGGTTGCGGATATTTTACGCAAACACCTTCGGGATCAAGATGTCGTTGTGCGGCTTGGCGGCGATGAATTTGTACTGATATTTTCGGGTCTGACGGATCAGGCGCAAATAAGTGATATTTGCACGCGCATCATTCAAGCAATTGAACAGCCCGTAAAATTCGAAGGAAAGAAGTGCCAAATCAGCAGTAGCATGGGGATATTTTCGGTGTTTGGCGGGCATATTGACCCGGCTGATATCTTGTTAAATGCAGATATCGCGCTCTATCATGCCAAGAACGCAGGGCGGGGACGATTTAAATTTTTTGCCACGCGGGATTATTTGCCCGAATAGATCACTTCGACTGACCCATTTTGAAAAGTTGCGGCATGGACGCCACCGAATTCTGCGGGTTGTCCCGTTTCTACGCCAAAAAAGGCCGCAGTGCTGTCTTCGGTCATAACTTCGCCCAAAGTGGTTTGACGCTGTCCATCCAAATAGAACTGTGCATGTCCCCCATTTAGGGTGGCGCCGCGCAAGCCAGTTAGGTTTGTTATGCGAATTTCATCCACAGGTGTTGCTGCGTTGGTCAGGGATGTTGAATTGATCTCAAAATTGGACAAAGTGACATTGGCAGTCGTAAGCTGACTTGCGAAATTTGCCGAAATCTGGGCTTGTCCGTTAACCATTTCGAATGACCCCAGATTGGTATCTAGCACGGCCTGTGCCGTACCGACAAATTGCGCCGATCCGGATCTTGGTATATCGGATGAATGTGTGGTTATTCCGACCAAAGCGGCGCTGTCATACTCAATGCCGGTGATCGTATAGATAAATTCACCCGTCGTTGCGACATGCCTATAGCTGGTGTCCAACATCCCGCCTATCAATTGCACGCCGTTTTGTGCGGGAACCGAGGTTCCAAAAATATTGACAGTTTCCGCCACACTTTTGGTAACATTGATGGTGTTAACCACAGAGCTGGCTGTTGTCGATTGCGTTCCCAAAACCAAGGCAGTCAAGTTCCCGCCTCTTTGGATGTCCGCAGAACTATTTTCATTAGGTTGCGTCACATTGCTGAAATCGTCTTCGCTAAATGACGGAAGGGGCGTCGCGCCGCCGCAATTTGTCAAAACCAGCAAGCTGAAACTAACAAGAATATATTTCATAATGCCCCCTGACTATAGATGCCAAAGTAGTCACTTTGGCCAATTTCACAAGATATCGAATGACCTAAAGTATGTTTTTGGGGTGAATTCGTCCAAACATTCACTGTGCATGAAGTGTGAGACATGAAATTCAAGCGAAATAAGTGGCAAATCATGAGATTTACTGCAGTTAACCGTCATTTCGTGAAAGTCATGTTTTGCTTTGCGGTCAGGGTGTTTATGAAACTTTCATAGTGCCGCATACGTTTTGTTAACGAGTGTCTGATTATTTAGTCGTATGCGGTGCACCTGTAACATACCAGTATGGCTTTGTTCGCCTATGAGTTCGTAAATTGGGTACGTTTAATTATTTTTCGGGTATAGCGCCAAGCCTTCATAGGGCTTGGCGTTTTTGTTTGTGGTCTAGGTCGGCAAAGTGGTCGCCCATGTCATTGGTGTATTTTGTTGCGATCAAGCGGGTAAAACTTTGGATTTTTGCTGGCCCAAGCCACAAAAATGAGAATGGGGATTGGGATACCCATGGCAGAGCCTTGGCCGAAAATGCTGAACCATGTGCCTTCTTTGTTGACAATATCCATGTTCTGCCCACCTGAATAAGTAAGTGTCAGTCCATGGATCGCGGACAGCATGCCCAAGGTTACAATCAGCGAATTCAATTTTAGATATCCAACCAAAAACCCAATAAACGCGCCTAAACACAGGGTCATGGCAAACATTGCAGGAATGGCAAGAGTAGGGCCAATTTTATCATGCAAATCTAGCACGACGATCGTTGAAAATGACATCATTGATCCCACAGACAGATCAAGATTGCCGCTGATCACAACAAAGGTCACACCCAGCGCCATAACGCCCAAAATAGCAGAGGACCAGATCACCCCCATCACGTTGTCAGGGCTAAGGAACCGGTCGTTTGCCAATGTAAACCCGATGATGAACACCGCAAAAGCAATCAAAATGCCCTGTCGCGCCAAAAATCTTCCTATGTCTGCTTTTGACATATTAGCCATACTTTCCACCCACGGGCCGAGGCCCAGCCAATGTTGGCACCTTGGTCAGACCAAAGTCATTCCGCCGTCGATCATCACAATTTGTCCAGTCATATAATCGCTGTCTTTGGATGCCAAATAGGTTGTTGTTCCGGTGATATCTTCTGTACTTGCCACGCGACCGTGCAGGATTTCGGCAGAGAATTCCTCCATCGCTTGGCCCGGTCTTTCGGCGGCTCCGATTTCCAATAGGTCCTTGTCGACTTGTTCCCACATTTCCGTTGCCACCACCCCGGGTGCAAAACCTGTGACCGTGATATTATGCTTTGCCAGATCGCGCGCGCCCGATTGGGTCAGGGCGACGACAGCGAATTTGCTGGCACAATAGGGGGCGACGTTGTCAAACCCCTGCCGACTGGCGATTGATGCTGTATTGATAATTTTGCCACCGGTGCCTTGTGCAATCATTTGATGGGCGGCTTCTTGCATGCCGATCATACAACCTAGTCCATTGACGCCCATGATGAAATTCCAGTTGTCTTCGGTCACATCAAGAAAATTCATTGGGCGATTAACACCCGCATTGTTAAATTTAATATCTAGTTTTCCAAAGCTCGCAACCGCATGCGCTATCATTGCTTTGACGGATGCACGATCCGTCACATCCACCTGAGCATGGGTTACTTTGCCGCCGTGTTCAGCCGATTTTTTGGCACAAGCTGCGGCCACTTGGGCAACTTTTTCACCGTTGATGTCTGCCAAACAAACATCTGCGCCTTCGTCCAATAGTGCTTCGGCTATTGCGCGACCGATGCCTTGTGCGGCCCCTGTCACAATGCAAGACCGTCCAGTCACTCGTCCCATGACCCGCTCCCTTGTTCGTGATAATTAATAGTGATGCGGGGCACCAAAGCGACCCGCATCATGGGGAGGTTCTTAGAACACAGGCTTTGTGAACTGTGTCATGTTGTCCTGTGTGATCTTTGGAGTATCAAAGTAATTCAGGAACGGAAGCTCTTTGCCATTGATCAAATCGATTGCGGACTGAAGCGCGGCTTCGGCGTCATCGACTGGGGATTGATAAATAGAACCCCAATACTCACCACGCTCCATGGCTTCGTATCCGACGGCAAAGTTGGTTGCACCGACAAATGTGATCCCATCAGTTCGGCCTGCAGCATTTGCCGCATTCAAGGCGCCAACACCCATGTTGTCATCACCCGCGTAGACACCATCGATGTCATCATATTTCACAAGGAAGGCTTCCATGACCTGCTGGGATTTTTCACGGTTCCAATCGCCGGGCTGCTCGTCAACTTGTTCGACGTTCGGGCATACTTCGGGCAGACGATCGTTAAAGCCTTTGGCGCGTTCGATTGCTGTTGTATAGCCCGGTTGACCCGTGATGTGAACAACCTTGGCTTCGTTTTCGATGCCGAGCGCTTTGAAGCGGTCACACATAATTTCCGCAGAGCGTGACCCTTGTGTGATGTTGTCAGGACCAGAGAATGTCGCAACAAAGCCAAAACCGGCTTCGGCGATGTTTGAATTGGTAACGACCACTGGAATGTCTGCCGAGTGTGCTTTGCGGACTGCTGGGATCACCGCTTCGCCATTTGTTGGCCAGATAATGATTGCGTCAACTTCCTGTTGAATAAGATCTTCCATTTGGGCGATTTGGCGGGCAACGTCGCCACCTGCATCCAAAACGACCACTTCGACTTTGTCATTGGCTTCGGCGGCGGCAATGAATGCTTTTTCATATGTTGTCTGGTAGCTGTCCACGCCAACGTTGTTTTGCGTGATGCCGATGCGCATTGTTCCATGGCCATCTGCATAGGCAGCACAGGCGATTGTCATTGCTGTTGTTGCGGCGATGGCCATCAATACTGAGCGTAGTTTCATAGTGATCTCCTCCAAGAAATTATTCTATTTATATTTCAGTTTTAAGACGTTTGTCTTTTCCCCACTCTCCCAAGAGGGGAATCACCACTTGGCGAACCAGTGTGGTTGCAGTCACTCTGAAGGGGTAGCCGTTGTGTAACCTCCACAATAATATCCATATTGAACAATAAAATATCCATTTTGGATATTATTGTGATACATTTTGCCCCTCATTCCGCAGACAAGTTAGGGGCGTTTGATGACGATTTCAAAATCATCCGAAATGAATAAATCACGTGGCAAAAGCTGCGACAAGCTAAAGGCAACGATCCAGGATATGAAAGCCATGCGGGGGGAAGATTTCAATCAATTGATGCCGCCTCAGGCCAAGGCGGACATGTTGAGCGTCCTGTCTTTTATGGAGGATCTGGGCGATGAACTGGAAAGCCTGTCTGATTTATTTGCCGCTCCTGCGAACCTGCGTCTTTCCATGTATCTTATTCGATGCCACCTAGAAGGTCGGCTTGTGACGATGACGTCCCTAATTGGCGCGAGCCGTGCGCCATATGCAACAGCCAACCGCCGTATCAAAGATATGCAAGATGCCGGTTTGATTGATCAGCGACCACGAACGTCAACTGGCAAAAGCTTTTCCCTGCATCCAAGTGTGCTGTTGTTGGATCAATGGAACCAACTCACAAATCGCGTGCATCGCCTTGCGGCTGTAAAATTGGGAAGTTCGGTGACCTCTGATGCATCAGAGTATTATTTTGGTGGATCTTACCTGAATGCGAAATCCATTCCGCCAATGAAAATTTTGGCAGAGCCGCTCAAGCTTGCCGGAGGCTTGCGCGTTCTGGTGCATGGGGATCCGACCTTTATGGTAATGGATAACCTTAAGCGTCAGTTTGAACAATGCATCGGAACACAAATCCATCAGCGTGCCTTTTCTATCGATCGATTGCGCGAAGAAACCATGCGCAACGCAAGCCGCAAGAATAGCATTTATGATATTATTGCCGTCGATTTACCTTGGGTTGGCGGGTTTGCAGAACAAAACGTGCTGATGCCGCTGGATGACATCATGGATATTGCCCGCATTGATCCTGCGGATTTCCACACCGCCGGTTGGCAAGCGGCGCACTGGGGTGGGCGGGCTTATGGGATTCCTGCGCAAACAACGCCAGAGCTATTGTTCTATCGCAAGGATCTTTTTGCTCAGGCGGGTTTGGAACCGCCAGCGACATCCGATGACCTGTTACAGGCGGCTAAGGCGATGCACGATCCGCGACGGGGCAGGTATGGTATTGCTTGGAATGCGGCACGCGGAACTGCTCTTGGTCACACTGTGCTGATGACACTGGCGGATTTTGGGCAACCTATTTTGGATCTTAATGCCAACGCAGGTGGGTACGATACCCAGCATCTTGCTAACCGCGATTATCGGTTCACAATCGATACACCAGCAGGCTTGCAAGCGGCTGAATTCCTGACCGAGCTTTTGAAATATTCGCCCCCGGATATTTTATCCATGTCTTGGTATGAACGCATTCGCCCCTATGCCGCAGGACGGATTACGATGGCCTATGGCTATACGTTGCTCGCACCTTATTTTGAGCTGGATGACGCGTCTCCGGCCAAGGATCAAACCGGGTACTTGCCGCATCCTGCTGGTCCCAATGGTGCGCCAATTGCTCCTGTTGGGGGCTATATTATGGGGATACCTGCCAATTTGCCAAAAGACCGCGTTGCAGCGGCAGTCGAAGCGTTGTTGGCTTTTACCTCGGCCCCCGCGCAAAAGCTTTATGTTCAGAATGGCAGCCGTACAAACCCACGGTATTCTGTCGGAGCGGATCCTGATGTGCGCCGTATGTCGCCGATTTTTGAAGCAGTTGATGGCATGTCATGGCGTGACGAACTTCAGTTTTGGCCGCGTCCACCGATCCCCGAAATCAATGAAATCATCCAAATCTGCGGAGAAGAATTTCACGATATGCTGCGTGGGATCTTATCCCCACAAGATGCACTGCGCCGCGCCCAACACAGAGCGGACGCGACGCTTAAACCACCCATCTAAATTACGACGTCAAGAGGAGACACCAATGGACCCCAATCGCTTACAAGGTAAGAACATTCTCATCACTGGTGCTGCGCGCGGCATGGGCGAAGCCAACGCAAGATCCTTTGCCGAACAGGGCGCAAATGTCTGTCTTGGGGATCTTGATCTAGATATGGCGCAAACGGTTGCAGATGAAATCAAC
>JAHEGL010000084.1:5292-6802 GCA_024645145.1 Planktotalea sp. | reverse complement strand
CTTCCCCTTCGCCGTTCATCAGCCACATCATGGAGACATTCAAAACCCCTGCCATAATAGAGAGGTGATTGGCACGTGGTTCTGAGAGGTCTTGCTCCCAGCCTTTCAGAGTGCTTGCCTTGATACCAAGCCGGCGCGCCATTTGAGCTTGGGTAATTTTCGCGTTGTCACGCGCGGCCGCAAGCCGATCACCGAAGGTGGCTGCATCAGGACCGTACCAATCATCGGCCGCCATATCGTCAGTCGTCATCGGTGTTGCGTTCAATGCGTCGATATCATCCATTGGTTTAACCTTATGTGATTGCTTCAGAACGCTTGCTTGCGCGCGCGCTCCACCCTAAGAGGAATGAGGCTAGATTACAATTCGGAGCGCACCATGACTTTCCTCTCAGCGACACTCTCACGCGTAAAACCATCACCGACGATCGCTGTGACGACGAAAGCACAAGAGCTGAAAGCTGCCGGGCGCGATGTGATCGGACTTGGCGCGGGCGAGCCTGATTTTGACACCCCACAAAACATCAAAGATGCCGCTGCTACTGCGATAGCTGCGGGTAAAACGAAATATACTGCCGTGGATGGGATCATCAAACTGAAGGAGGCGATTTGCGCAAAGCTTCTACGCGATAACGAACTGAGCTATGCCCCCGATCAAGTTTCTATCGGTACGGGCGGCAAGCAAATCCTGTACAATGCATTGATGGCGACGATGAATCCGGGCGATGAGGTGGTAATCGCTGCCCCCTATTGGGTGAGCTACCCTGACATGGTCTTGCTTGCGGGCGGAACCCCGGTGATCGCAAGTGCGTCGTCGCAAACAAATTACAAGCTCACCGCTGATCAGCTAGAGGCAGCGATCACGCCAAACACGAAGTGGTTCATCTTTAATTCTCCGTCCAACCCAACTGGCGCGGGGTATAACCGTGAAGAGCTGAAAGAGCTGACGAATGTCCTGATGCGCCACCCGCATGTGTGGGTGATGACGGACGATATGTATGAACATCTGATGTATGATGATTTTGAATTCTTCACCCCTGCACAGATTGAGCCGCGTCTCTATGAGCGCACGTTGACCTGTAATGGTGTCTCTAAAGCCTACGCCATGACAGGGTGGCGGATCGGCTATGCGGCTGGTCCGAAAGAGTTGATTGGCGCGATGCGCAAGATCCAAAGCCAAAGCACCTCTAACCCATGTACAATTAGCCAATGGGCAGCGGTTGAGGCGTTGAATGGGCCACAGGACTTCCTGGAAGAAAACAATAAGATGTTCGTGCGCCGCCGTAACTTGGTTGTTGAAATGCTCAACGCAATTGACGGCATGCACTGCCCCGTGCCTGAGGGGGCGTTTTACGTCTATCCATCGATCAGTGGTTTGATCGGAAAAAGCACGCCGGATGGTACTGTCATCGAAAATGATGAGGTTTTTGCGACGAAACTGCTTGAGGATACTGGCGTTGCGGTTGTATTTGGTGCGGCCTTTGGCCTTTCACCCAATTTTCGTGCCAGCTAC
>JAHEGL010000084.1:0-5282 GCA_024645145.1 Planktotalea sp. | reverse complement strand
TACAAACATTCTGTGCTAAGCTCGCATAGGTATTTCTACGCTACAGGTTTTTATGTCCGGTAAACTTCCTGATTACTATTTTCGAGTACGCGAAAACGGCGCGCTCGTGTTTCGCGTGGACACCGAAAACCGTCAACGCCGTATCGATATGGATCAGATCGCGGCCGTCAACATTCGCAATGGCGAAATAAAGCCGCAAGGTGACCGCGTCCTAAGCGAACGCGATCTGGAAGAAATCCATGCTTGAATGCAAGAACG
This sequence comes from Planktotalea sp., assembly GCA_024645145.1. Lineage (GTDB taxonomy): Bacteria > Pseudomonadota > Alphaproteobacteria > Rhodobacterales > Rhodobacteraceae > Planktotalea. Next base: position 5,024 of record JAHEGL010000084.1, on the reverse strand, counting down.
CACAGCGCTTTTGGCAGTGCGCGATATCGATGATATTTTGCGCGCTGTGGATTATCTCAACCTGACGTCGCAATGGGCGCAAGCGAAAGCGACGGATGAACAGTTAAATGCGGTAACGGATAATCTGCTTTTAGCGATGCATGATTTGCGTTCTGTTCTGGTGCGCAAGAAAGCCGATCGCTTGATGAGAGATCGCTAAACGCCTTTTCGCGCGAGAGATGGGCCTAATCGGAAGAACCGTTCCGTCATCAGGACTGAGGCCACGGCAAGGCCCACCACCAAGCCGCCCCAGACACCAACTCCTTCATATTTGAAGACAAAACCAAATACGTAGCTGCATGGAACGCCCACAACCCAATAGCTAAAGATCGCCAAGCTCATCGGGACTTTAGTATCGCGCAATCCGCGCAATAAACCCAAGGCCATGACTTGAGCCGCATCCACCAATTGGAAAATACCCGCCATCAAAAGCAACACGGCTCCAATCGCCATAATCTCTGCGCGATTGGGTTCATCCCTGTCCAAAAAGATCGAGATGAGCGATTCGGGAATGATGACAAAGACGATAATTGTAAGAAACGCGATCAGTAAAGACATGGCGATGACCACCTTTGCGCCGCGCATCAAATGATCGGGGTCCCTGCGTCCCAACGCGTTTCCAGACCGCACCGTCGCTGCGTTTGAAAGGCCAAGGTGGATCATAAAGGTCAGGCTTGCGAGTTGCAGCGCCACACCATGCGCGGCGAGCTGAATGGTGCCCAGCCACCCCATCATCATAGTGGACGTCGCGAAAAGGCCGACTTCTGCGAGGATCGCAAAACCAATCGGAACACCCAACCGCCCCACAAGAAAGAAAGCATCCCAATCAGGTTTCCACAGACGTGCGAAGATTTGTTGTTGTGGCAGCGCCCAGAGCACATAGCCTGCAATGACCAGAAGCGACAGAATTTGCACCCCAAGCGAGGCGATCGCAGAGCCGCGCAACCCAAGTTCTGGCGCGCCCCAATTGCCAAAAATGAGGGCGTAGTTGGCGAACCCATTTACGACCATAGCGATCAGCGTGACCAAAAGTACGACTTGCGTGCGCTCCAACGCGGCCAAATAGGATTTGAGCACCATCACACCAAGGGCAGGAATGACGCCCCAGCCAGCGATACGCAGATACCCTTGCGCCTGTTCGGACAATTCAGGCGTTTGACCAAGGGCTAAAAGCAGGCTCTCTGAAAAGTAGAACAAGGGCATAACCGAAAGCGCGAAAACAAAAGACATCCACAGCCCCATGCGCGTGGTGCGGCGCATTTGGGCGTCGTCATTTTCTGCGAATTGGCTGGCAACCAAAGGCATTACAGCTTGGGCAAACCCTGAGCCAAAAATAAAGAGCACGAAAAAGAATGTACTGGCGAGCGTAACCGCCGCCAAACCCCCAACAGAATACCACCCCATCATAATCGTATCGGTCAGCCCGATCGAAAATTGTGCAAGGTGCCCGCCAATAAGGGGCAAGCCTAGCGACAGGATCGCTTTAGCATGCTGGCTTTTGGGCATTTGGGTTGATTTAGGCTTCGTGTTCATCTCCTAAGCATTGACCCAAGCGCACAAAGGCGGCAAGCGTCCTTTTAACAATTATTGTACCCCAAAAGAACGAGCACCCACATGAGCCAACCATTTGAGACGTTGATATCCGACGCGCGCGCGTTCTACAGCGAACTCGCACAGAACAATAACCGTGACTGGTTTAACGAAAACAAAACGCGCTATGAAACGCAGCTAAAAAAACCTGCAAAATTGCTTTTGGAGACGATTGCACCCAAGCTTGGTGCGATGCTCGATCAAACGGTGACAACAAAGCTGTTTCGCGCAAATCGTGATGTGCGCTTTTCTAAGGATAAGACGCCCTACAGCTTGCATCTGCATATGATGTGGAGCCCACAAGGAAATGGCACGCAACCCGTCTATTTCTTTGGGATTGCAGGTGAATATGTGCGCACGGGTGCTGGCTTGATGTCGTTTGACAAAGACCAACAGAGCGCTTGGCGCGCCTGGGTCAGCGAACGTGAGGGCGATGCACTGCAAACGCATTTGGATGCAGCGGCCAAAGCGGGTGCCACATATGGAAAACCCGAACTCAAGCGCGTGCCATCCCCTTTTGGCAGTGATCATCCCCGCGCCGAGTTGTTGCGCCGTAAATCGCTTGTGCTGTGGCAAGATCATGAAAACACACAAAGCGACCTTGTCGGAGCTATTGAGCAAAACTTTGCGCTATTTGAGCCCGTGATGGATGACCTGCGCACCTTTCTTTAAGGGCGCGCGTTTACGCGGCGACATATTTCACCTTCCGTAGCGTATTGCTTGACCTGTTTGTGTCCAGAGGCACGGTACAAGCCTAACGTTAAATGTCTAGGAGGATGAAGAATGAAACATGCAATAGCGGCCGCCGCAGTGGCCCTTATGGTTGGACCTGTTATGGCTGAAAACCGAATTGATACGATCAGGCCCGACGCACCCGCGCTCGCAGCCTATGGTGATCATGTCGTGGGTGTGCGCACATTCGAGCTTAGCAATCCTGGCCAGATCGACATCGTGAACACGACCGCCGACAATGCGCCGACATATGATCGCCCTTTGATCGTTGAAGTTTGGTATCCTGCGGCAGACGGCGTCGAAGCTGGCGGCACATATGAGAGTGTAAACCTGCGCGCCGCCTCTGTGCAAGTCGCCCTTGAAGGCCAAGCTGTGCGAGATGCAGCACCTGCTGCTAAGGGACGCTTCCCGCTCATCGTGATTTCACATGGGTACCCCGGCAACCGTTTTTTGATGTCACATCTGGGGGAAAACCTTGCCTCTAAAGGGTATGTGACGGTTTCGATTGATCATACAGACAGCACATATGCGGATCAGAATGCGTTTGGCTCAACCTTGCTGAACCGTCCGTTGGATCAGGATTTCGTCGTTGAAACCTTCGCGGATTTCGCAGGCACGTCGCCTGAACTTGCAGCAATCATCGATGGCGACACGGTTGGCGTCATCGGCTATTCCATGGGCGGCTACGGCGCGCTGATTTATGGTGGTGCGGGTGTCACACAAGCCTCGACCGAGTATCCTTGGGGCACGCCGAACGGCTTGCTGACACGCCACTTGGAAGGCTCAGAGAGCCATGCGGGTATGCCCAATGACAAGGTTAAAGCGATCATTTCCATCGCGCCTTGGGGCAAGAACACAGGCTTCTGGTCTGCGGATGGTCTTGCGGGGTTCTCCAAACCTCTGATGTTGATGGCGGGCTCTGTCGATGACGTCTCCGTCTACTCCGCCCTACGTTCGATCTTTACCGAAACAACTGGCACCAAGCGCCATTTGTTGACGTTCGAGAACGCAAACCACAATGCAGCCGCGCCAATGCCATCGCCAGCCGAGGGCTATCAAATGGTCGAAGGCATGGATTTCGCGCCGTTCGAGCACTACGCGGACGCGGTCTGGGATAACACGCGCATGAACAACATCGCGCAGCACTTCGCGACAGCCTTCATGGACATGCACCTCAAAGGCGACGAGAGCAAAGCGGCCTACCTCGATCTGATCGAAAACGCGGCAGAGGGCGTGACAGCCGTGGATGACGCGGGCAAGCCAACAGCCGAGCACACATACTGGGAAGGTTTCCCAGCGCGCACGGCGGCTGGTCTGAAGTTTGAAACGTTGAATGCTGGCAACTAAGCCTTAAGAAAAGGAACGCCCCATGGAGCCGCGCTGGTTTACTTTGAATGGTGAAAAGTTCTTTGCGCGCACATGGGGCGATCCATCTTTGCCCCCTTTGCTGATGCTTCACGGGTTTCCTGAATACTCAGGGGCTTGGGAGGAAGTGGCGCTGGAGTTGCAAGATCAATTCTATTGCGTTGCACCCGACCAACGCGGCTATGGGCAAAGTTATTGCCCTGAAGGTGTTGAGAATTACCGCACAGGTGTTCTCGCCGCTGACATGGCGGAATTGGCCAAACAACTCGGCGCACCTTTAAGCCTCATGGGCCACGATTGGGGGGCCTCTGTCGCTTACGGCTTGGCAATGCTTTTCCCTGATGTCGTCTCGCGCCTGATTATCGCGAATGGTGTGCATCCTGTGCCGTTTCAGAAAGCAATGGCATCTGGTGGGGCCCAATCAGAGGCATCGCAATACATCAATGCGCTGCGTCGCGAGGGGTCAGAAGAGTATTTGGCCCGCGATGATTTCGGCAAGCTTTTGCAGCTTTTCTCAGCCTATATGGATTTGAGCTGGCTCACGGGTGACAAGCTTGCGGAGTATAAGCGCGAATGGGGTCGCGTGGGACGTTTGAAAGCGATGATCAACTGGTATCGGGCATCGACATTGGTGGTTGCTCATCCTGGCGTGCCTGTGGAATTGCCCGAGATGGATGTGTCGTGCTTGCAAGTTAAGTGTCCGCATTTGTTAATATGGGGCATGGATGATAGCGCCCTGCTCCCCGTCTCACGTGCGGGGTTGGACGCATTTGCAGCTGATTTAACGGTTCATGAAATAGAGGACGCGGATCATTGGGTGCTGCATCAGCGGGCTAGTGAGGTTGCCGGAATTGTTAAAAAATGGGCTGTCTAAAATAACGCCACTTGATCACGTGTTTTTTTCCCGTTCTCTAAAACCACATTGCAGCTATCCAGCCTTAACCGTTCGCGCCGAATTCGAACCACGCCCGCTCACTTGAGGGCAAAAGTTCCCTCATCCGATCATGATACATCGAAATGCTCTTTTCGTTCAAAACACCTTCCCACTTGTTGCTAGTCCCGCTTTCAAAAAATTGAGCGTTGTCCTTCCAAATACCCCGATCAGCAGAGGGTGCGTATTTGGCGGCGTTCTTTTTCATATTGGAAAACGTCGCAGCAGAAGTAATGGCGTCAATCAAGTCATCCCCAAAGCCACACTCTAACGCCTGCGACACAGCCAAAACGGTGCGTCGCAAATCACGTGTCATATCTGCATAATGAAAGACATGAATATTGGGTAGCGCACGCCATGCGATAAA
>JAHEGL010000068.1 GCA_024645145.1 Planktotalea sp. | reverse complement strand
ACATTCCAAGTGTGATTGTGCAGGGACGCTATGATATGATTTGCCCCCCAAAGTCTGCTTATGATCTTGCTCAGAACTGGCCGAATGCAGACTTGTGCATGGTGCGTAATGCGGGGCATGCCTTGAGTGAGCCGGGGATCAGTGCGGAACTGGTGCGCGCGATGGATCAGATAGCAGAGAGTTTTGCGTAAAAAAGACCGCTCGGTGAGAGGGCGGCCTTAACTGAGAACTCGTTACAACAAGGAAGGATTTGCACGTAAAAAGTGTGTTTCCTTTGATAATATAATCTTTAAGCAGTACGCGCCGCAATAGAAGATGTTGCTAACTTCGAGGGGTGTTGCTTTGTAATTGTGACATGTGGCCTTGCGGACTCAGTTACTCTTGTCTATATGCCTCTTAACAGCGGCGCGGCTGGGTCCAAACCAAACGCTCCACCGGAACTTTTGTAACGGGCCGTGCGCCCGTTTTTTTGTGCCCATACACTGGGTAGGATGCGTTATGAACAACGATTTGATTGCAAAAGCTGCTATCGACCAACGCTTAGCTGGGATCATCACGCCTGTGATTGAAGATCTCGGGTTTGAACTGGTGCGCGTGCGTTTGATGTCTGGCAAGACGACGACGTTGCAGATCATGGCTGAACGCCCTGAGGGCGGGATCGAGGTTGATCAATGTGCTGAAATCAGCACCGCCGTTGGTGCGACGCTTGATGTCGAAGATCCGATTATCGACGAATACACGCTCGAAGTCTCCAGCCCTGGTATTGATCGTCCTTTAACACGTCTTAAGGATTTTGCGACGTTTGAGGGATATGAAGCTAAAATTGAAACGACCGAGCTGATTGATGGCCGTCGTCGTTTCAAGGGGCAGCTTGCGGGTGTTGAGGGCAATGATGTGCTGATCAACATTGAAGAGGGCACAGTAGGCTTGAACTTCGATTGGCTCAGCGATGCCAAGCTGGTTCTGACGGATGAGTTGATCACAGAAATGCTCCGCCAGCGCAAAGCCGCAGGCGAAATTAACGAAGATGAATTTGACGAAATTGAAACGGACGAAACGCCGTTGTCGGAGGAGAAATAACCATGGCTATCACCTCAGCGAACCAGCTAGAGCTGTTGCAAACCGCAGAAGCGGTTGCGCGCGAAAAGATGATCGATCCGGGTCTTGTTATTGAGGCAATGGAGGAAAGCCTCGCCCGTGCGGCGAAGTCGCGTTACGGCGCTGAGATGGACATCCGTGTCGCGATTGACCGCAAAACAGGTCGTGCGACATTTACACGTGTGCGCACAGTTGTTGAGGATGAAGAGCTTGAGAACTATCAGGCAGAATTCACCGTCGAGCAAGCCAAGCAATATATGGCTGATCCAGAAGTGGGCGCTACGTTTGTTGAGGAAGTTCCGCCAGTAGAAATGGGTCGCATCGCTGCGCAATCTGCCAAGCAGGTTATTTTGCAGAAGGTTCGCGAAGCTGAGCGTGATCGTCAGTTCGAAGAATTTCAAGATCGCGCAGGCACAATCATCAATGGTGTCGTTAAGCGTGAAGAGTATGGCAACGTGATCGTTGACGTGGGTCGCGGCGAAGGCATTCTGCGCCGTAACGAAAAGATCGGTCGCGAGAGCTATCGCCCGAACGACCGTATCCGTTGCTTCATCAAAGATGTGCGTCGCGAAGCACGTGGCCCGCAGATTTTCCTCTCCCGTACAGCGCCAGAGTTCATGGCCGAGCTGTTCAAGATGGAAGTGCCAGAAATTTACGACAACATCATTGAAATCAAAGCGGTTGCCCGCGATCCTGGTTCGCGCGCCAAGATTGCTGTGATTTCGCATGACGGTTCTATCGACCCTGTTGGTGCTTGCGTTGGTATGCGTGGCTCGCGTGTTCAGGCCGTTGTGAATGAGCTTCAGGGCGAAAAGATCGACATCATCCCGTGGAACGAAGATCAGCCAACGTTCCTTGTGAATGCGTTGCAGCCTGCGGAAGTTTCTAAAGTTGTTCTCGACGAAGAAGCGGGCAAGATCGAAGTTGTAGTTCCTGATGAGCAGCTGTCTTTGGCGATTGGTCGTCGTGGTCAGAACGTGCGTTTGGCGTCACAGCTTACGAACCTCGACATCGACATCATGACTGAAGAAGAAGAGAGCAAGCGCCGTCAGGCCGAGTTTGAACTTCGCACGAAGTTGTTCATGGGCGCGCTTGATGTTGATGAATTCTTTGCGCAATTGCTTGTGTCTGAAGGTTTCACCAACCTTGAAGAAGTCGCTTACGTTGAGCTTGATGAGCTGCTGGTTATCGACGGTGTTGATGAAGATACAGCCGGTGAATTGCAGGCCCGCGCACGTGAATTCCTAGAAGCAAAAGCAGCGGAAGCATTGGCAAAAGCGCGTGAGCTTGGTGCAGAGGATAGCCTGATCACATTTGAAGGCCTTTCGCCCCAGATGGTCGAAGTTTTGGCTGAAGATGGCGTCAAAACTCTTGAAGATTTCGCGACTTGCGCGGACTGGGAGTTGGCAGGTGGCTGGACCACTGTTGATGGCGAGCGTGTCAAAGACGATGGCTTGCTAGAGCAATTTGGAATGGAGCTTGAGGAAGCCCAGACCATGATTATGACAGCGCGTGTTCTACTTGGTTGGGTTGATCCTGCTGAGTTGGAAGCAGCTGCTGAAGACGACGCTGAAGCATCTGAGGAGGCTGAGGTCTGATCTCAGGCCTCAGAGGTTTCTTAGAGTGACGCGCGGCGGTACATCCAAAGATCGGTCCAACGGACCAGAGCGCCAGTGTATTGCGACACGGGAAACTCTTCCTATATCCAGTATGATCCGCTTTGTTGTTGGGCCTGATGCGCAGATTGTTCCTGATGTTTTGGGAAAACTGCCCGGTCGTGGTATATGGGTTTCTGCTGATAAATCAGCGCTTGAAAAGGCGGTCAGCAAGAATTTTTTCTCGCGCAGCGCCAAGATGCCTGTGAAAGTGCCCGAAGACCTTGTCGCCGAAGTTGAAGCGCAAGTGACGCGGCGCTTGGTTGAATTGATTAGCCTTGCACGTAAGGGCGGCGGCGCGGTCGCAGGGTACGAAAAAGTTAAAAGCTGGCTGATGAATGAAGAGGCAGAAGTGCTTATTCAGGCCAGTGACGGATCAGAGCGCGGCAAGTCGAAATTGAGTACGCCGCACTACGGTAGTTTCATCGGTTGGTTAACGGCAGATGAGCTAGGATTGGCTTTTGGGCGACAGACTGTGATACATGGCGCGCTAAGCGCTGGTGGACTCACCTCTCGTGTAGTAGAGGAAGCCCAAAGATTAAAAGCGATACGAGAAGTAGTGACGGCAGGGGCCGTCCGAAAGGAAAAGACAGCTAAATGAGCGATAACGACGGCAAAAAGACATTGGGACTGCGCGGCACCGGCTCGCGTCCCTCTAATGTAAAGCAAAGCTTCAGCCACGGCCGCACGAAGAACGTGGTCGTCGAGACCAAGCGCAAGCGCATTGTTGTGCCCAAGCCGGGTGCGCCCAAGCCTCAGGCGAGCGGTGCAACTGTGAGCGCGAACCCCGCGAAACGTCCAGCGGGTATCACTGATGTGGAAATGGAGCGTCGTCTAAAGGCGGTCCAAGCTGCGAAAGCACGCGAAGACGAAGACGCTGCGCGCCGCGAAGCAGAAGAGAAAGCGCGCGCAGCAGATCGCGAACGCCGTCGCGCCGAGATCGAGGCGAAAGAAAAAGAAGAGCAGGAGCGCGCAGAGCGTGCCAAAGCGAAAGCTGAAGCTGAAGAAGCGGCCAAGCGCGCAGCTGAAGACGCAGCGCGTGTTGCTGCTGCCCCTGCTGCTGACAAGCCTGTTCCAGCGTCGCGTCCTGCTCCGAACAAGCCAGCACCAGCCGCTACACCGCGCAAAGCCGATCGCGAACGCGATCAGCGCAATCAGCGTGGTAAAGCGGGTGCAAATGACGGTCGTCGCAGTGGCAAGCTGACATTGAATCAAGCGCTTGGCGGCGGAGACGGTCGCCACAAGTCCATGGCCGCAATGAAGCGTAAGCAAGAGCGCGCGCGTCAAAAGGCGATGGGTGGCACGGTTGAGCGCGAAAAGATTATCCGCGATGTTCAGTTGCCTCCAGCGATTGTCGTGTCCGAACTGGCGGCACGTATGGCCGAGAAGACAGGCGCAGTTGTTAAGGCGCTGATGACCAACGGTATGATGGTGACGCAGAACGAGACGATTGATGCCGATACAGCTGAGCTCATCATCGAAGAGTTCGGCCACAAGGTTGTGCGTGTTTCCGATGCGGACGTTGAAGATGTGATCACTGAGGTTGTTGACGACGAAAAAGATCTCGTCGGTCGCCCACCGATCATCACAATCATGGGCCATGTTGACCACGGTAAGACATCTTTGCTGGATGCGATCCGAAATGCGAAAGTTGTAGCTGGCGAAGCTGGTGGCATCACGCAGCATATCGGTGCGTATCAGGTCACGACAGATAATGGCGCTGTACTCAGCTTCCTCGATACACCGGGTCACGCGGCGTTTACGTCTATGCGTTCTCGCGGTGCTCAGGTCACGGATATCGTTGTTCTGGTTGTTGCCGCAGATGATGCGGTTATGCCGCAAACCATCGAAGCAATTAACCACGCTAAAGCAGCGGGCGTTCCGATGATTGTTGCAATCAACAAGATCGACCGCCCTGAAGCGAACCCTGACAAAGTGCGTACGGACTTGCTCCAGCACGAGGTCATTGTTGAGAAGATGTCCGGTGATGTGCAGGACGTTGAAGTTTCTGCGATCACAGGTCAGGGTTTGGATCAGTTGCTTGAAGCGATTGCATTGCAGTCGGAAATCTTGGAGCTGAAAGCCAACCCAGATCGCGCCGCTGTTGGCGCTGTTATTGAGGCTCAGCTAGACGTGGGTCGAGGCCCTGTTGCGACTGTTCTGGTTCAGACTGGTACGCTGCGCGTTGGCGATATCTTCGTTGTGGGTGAGCAGCACGGTAAGGTCCGCGCGCTGATCAACGATCACGGCGAGCGTGTCAAAGAAGCGGGTCCTTCGGTTCCTGTTGAGGTCCTTGGTCTTAACGGTACACCTGAAGCGGGCGATGTTTTGAACGTGGTTGAGACCGATGCGCAAGCGCGTGAAATCGCTGAGTACCGTGAGAAAGCTGCAAAAGACAAACGCGCGGCTGCAGGTGCTGCAACAACGCTAGAGCAGTTGATGGCGAACGCGAAAGCGGACGAGAACGTTTCTGAAATGCCGATCCTCGTGAAGGCCGACGTTCAGGGTTCTGCGGAAGCGATTGTTCAGGCGATGGCGAAAATCGGTAACGATGAAGTCCGCGTTCGTGTTCTACACTCTGGTGTTGGCGCGATTACGGAGAGCGACATTGGTCTGGCCGAAGCATCTGGCGCGCCGATCATGGGCTTTAACGTGCGTGCGAATACATCTGCGCGTAACACGGCCAACCAAAAAGGCGTCGAAATTCGCTACTATTCGATCATTTACGACCTCGTTGATGATGTGAAAGCGGCCGCGTCCGGTTTGCTGAGTGCGGAGATTCGCGAGAACTTTATCGGTTATGCGAACATCAAAGAGGTGTTCAAAGTTACGGGTATCGGCAAAGTTGCGGGTTGCTTGGTTACAGAAGGCGTTGCGCGTCGTTCTGCGGGTGTTCGTTTGCTGCGTGACAACGTGGTTATTCACGAAGGCACGCTCAAGACGCTCAAGCGTTTCAAAGACGAGGTTGCGGAAGTGCAGTCTGGTCAGGAATGCGGTATGGCGTTTGAGAACTACGACGATATCCGTGCGGATGACGTGATCGAGATCTTTGAGCGTGAAGAAGTTGAACGCAATCTCGACTAAAGTTTCGGCCAATAGATATAGAAAAAGGGGCTCAAGCGTTTGCTTGGGCCCCTTCTTTGTACGTGAAGATTAAAAATTTCTGCTTATGCAGCAGCAGAGATCGGTTGACCTGCGAAATCGCGGTCCCCAACAGACACAACAATTCGTCCATCACTCAGCGCGCGAACGAAAGTACCATGAACTTGAACACAAGTACCCAAAATGATTGTACGAAGCATGGTTTTCTCCCCCAAGAAACCGGTGCAGCACCGGCACATGCGATATTGCTTCATTAGGTTGTCACAAAACTGTTAACGTTTCTATAACAATTTTATCAAATATGGCGCTTTGTCTCAGTGTTTCCCCTATCAAAGCCAATCGCGCAGGATCGGAATCAACGGAATATCGGCCTCTGGCATTGGATACTTGCTTAGATCGCGGGCGTGGACCCACTTAAGTGCCTGATTCTCTTTAGATTGGGGAATCCCTTCCCATTTGCGGCAGGCATAAAGCGGCATGAGCAGATGGAAGTTGTCATAACTGTGGCTGGCAAAGGTTAACGGAGCAAGGCAGCTAGCCCATGTGTCGATACCAAGCTCTTCCTGCAGTTCACGGATCAAAGCGGCTTCAGGCGTTTCGCCAGCTTCAACTTTACCGCCAGGGAACTCCCAGAGCCCTGCCATAGATTTCCCTTCGGGACGTTGACCCAAAAGCACACGACCGTCGACATCAATGAGCGCAACAGCGCTGACTAAGATAGTTTTCATGACCGATAATCCGCGTTGATACTGATGTAGCCGTGGGTGAGATCGCAGGTCCAGACGGTGCTTTTGCCAGAACCTAATCCCAAATCGACGCGTATCTGTAACTGTGCGTTTTTCATATAGGCGGCGCCGTCGTCCTCGCGATAGTCGGGGCTGACCCAGCCTTTGTCAGCGACGAGAATGTCGCCAAAGCGAATATTCAACAGGTCACGATCCGCATGCGCACCAGATTTTCCAATTGCCATAACAACGCGACCCCAATTCGGGTCTTCGCCGGCAATCGCCGTTTTAACCAAAGGCGAGTTTGCAATGGCCAAGCCGTGAGTGCGGGCGTCCGCGTCGTTCAGAGCGCCCGTCACTTGGATTTCGATGAGTTTCGTCGCGCCTTCACCGTCGCGCACGACTTGTAGCGCAAG
>JAHEGL010000063.1 GCA_024645145.1 Planktotalea sp. | reverse complement strand
CTACAGCGGACTTGGCACCGCCTGCGCTGAGGTGTGCTTTATGCATGACGATCAGTATGCGTGGAGACTGTTATTCTAGAGCCGACATTCATACGTGACGCAGCGAATGGCGGCTTGGAGCCCACTTTACCGATTTTCGATGCTGCGGCTAAAGTCCGTTTTTAGAGAACCAGAAGATCGCTCGCGGATTACCGGCCCAAACCCGCTGTTGGGAGTGTAATCAATCTCTAGGGTGCGGTTTCCCGATACCAGACATTTGATTCCAGCGCAGCATTTTGATCTGATGAGCGGGCTCACTGCGGACATTGCTGTCCTTTGCTCATAAAGCGCTTGTAGACGTTCAAAAGCAGTCGCTTCTGCGGCTCGTTTTTCGCCACCGACTTCAGATCCGTTTTGCGACCTCTTCAAGCATGACCTCGGTCGCGCCGCCACCGATGGATTGCACACGTGCATCGCGGGCCATGCGTTCGATGGTGCTTTCGCGCGTGTAACCGGTGCCGCCATGGAATTGCACACAGTCATACATGACCTCGTTAACCAATTCACCACAGAGCGCCTTGAGCATCGAGACCTCTTTGACAACGTCTTCACCGTTCGCATCACGCGCGGCTGTGGCATAGACAAACTGGCGCGCAGCTGTCACGCGGGCCGAGAGCATAGCAAGTCGTTGCCGGATCGCTTGTTTCGACCAAAGCGGTGCACCAAAGGCCTGACGCGTTTTGACATACTCAAGCGTCAGATCAAGCGCAGCTTGGGCCTCGCCCATGGCCATCGCAGCGATCACGACACGTTCGTTCTGAAAGTTCTTCATGATTGCATAAAAGCCGCGCCCTTCCTCTCCCAGAATATTTGCTGCTGGTATGCGGCAATCCTGAAGGGACAGCTCGGCTGTGTCTGATGAACGCCAACCGGTTTTGTCGAGCGTGCGGCTGACGGTAAAACCTGGCGTGCCTTTCTCTACCAGAAAGATGGTGACAGATTGGCTGGCTGGCCCTTGTGTGTCAGTTTTCACCGCAACGCAGTAGAGATCTGCATGGACACCGTTGGTGATGAACATTTTTGATCCATTCAGCACGAAATCATCGCCATCACGGCGGGCATTGGTGCGGATGCCTTTCACATCCGAGCCCGCGTCAGGCTCGGTGACCGCCACGGCAACAATTTTGCGCCCCGCGATGATATCAGGCATAAAGGCTGCGCGCTGTGCGTCCGTGCCAGCGTTGAACAAGTGCACCGAGGCCATGTCGGTATGCACCAATGCCGTGATCGCAAAGCCTGAATAGGTCGAGCGGCCCAGTTCTTCGGCAAGAACAGCTGTGGCGCGGGTGTCCATCGCGCTGCCACCATATTCCTCAGGATAGCGAATGCCGAACAGGCCCAGCTCGCCCATCTCGCGCAGGATTTCACGCGGCACAAAGCCGTCTTTTTCCCACTGGTCGGCAACGGGATGAACCCGCTCGGCAACAAAGCGACGGATTTGGTCACGTAGAATTTCGTGTTCATCGGTCAAAAACAGATGTTGGGTCATTTTAGGGCCTCCATTGGGGTGATTGATGCGAGAAGGGCGTGTTTTTCGACGGTATCTCCGGCGCTGTAGTGAACAGCATCAAGCATTCCATCACAGGGCGCGGTAAGCGTTTGCAACAGCTTCATGGCTTCGATCACGATCACAGGATCTCCGGCGCTTACCTGCGCGCCTTTGGCTTGCAGCACTTCACTCACAAGGCCGGGCATTGGCGCAGTGATCTCCCCATCACTGTTGCCCGTTCCGCGCGATTGAGCCAGTAGGGCTTCTTCGGCATTCAGAACAGCGACGCTGACTCGGTTGTGCGCGCCCGAGAGATAAAATTGCGTGCCGTCGCACGCAATCCCCACATCATGGCGCTGGCCGTGCAGTTCAAACGTCAAACGTTCTGCTGACCTGCTGATATGGCTGAAGTCAAAACGCTCTGCGCCGTCGATTTCTACGCTCATGCCACCGTTCGTCTCAGCAATCGTGGTGGCCTGATCGTCCAGAAAATAGACTGCCATGCCGCGTCTGCCACCAACAGAAACCGAGCGCCAAGCCCCAAGGTTGTGCCACGGAGTCGTGCCTGTGGGACAATCATCAACGTAACGCGCCAGAACGGCAGTCGCGCGCAACTCGGCCGTGGCTGCAAGAGGTTGCCAGCCGCTCGGATACAGCGCCGTGATCGTGCCGGTGCTGTGAGTGCCATCGGCAAAAGGCTCAGAGCGCAGTAGATCGTTGAGAAATGCGATGTTGGTTGTCACGCCGCCGATCTGCAGTCTGGTTAGCCCAGCAGAAAGACGTGCTATCGCGCCCGCGCGGTCACTGGCATGGGCGATCACTTTGGCCAGCATGGAATCGTAATGATGTGACACGATTGACCCTGCAACAACGCCGCTGTCTGTGCGGCAATCGGCTGGATTCACAAAGGACGTGATCGCACCCGTTTCCGGGCGATACTCCTCAGCAGGGTCTTCGGCCGCGATGCGGGCCTCTATGGCCCAGCCGTTACAGGTAATGTCCGCTTGCGCAAACCCCAGCGGCTCACCCGCGGTCACACGCAACTGCCATTCCACAAGATCGATGCCTGTCACGGCTTCGGTAACAGGGTGCTCCACTTGCAGGCGCGTGTTTATCTCAAGGAAATAGAATTCGCCCCGTGTCTCATCCAGAAGATACTCAACTGTGCCAGCGTTCTGATAGCCAACCGCGCTGGCAAGCTTCACAGCGCTGGTCAGGATCGCGTCACGCAGCGGATTTGGCAGGTTGGGTGCAGGGGCTTCCTCGATTACCTTCTGGTGGTTGCGTTGCAGCGAGCAATCCCGCTCGTACAGATGTACGACATTGCCGTTGGCATCACCCAGAACCTGCACTTCAATATGTCGGGCAGTTTCGACATAGCGTTCCAGCAACAGTGCAGGATCACCAAACCCTGCCTGTGCCTCGGCCCGTGCGGAGCCGAGAGCGGCGGACAGGGCACTGGCGTCTTCAACCACGCGCATACCGCGCCCGCCGCCGCCTGCACTGGCTTTGATGAGCAGGGGAAAACCGATTTCTGCAGCTTGCGCGCACAGCGTTTCATTTGATTGATCCGCGCCATTATAGCCGGGAACGACAGGCACACCGGCGGCGATTGCCTGTGTTTTGGCTTGGATCTTGGAGCCCATCAGGCGGATCACATCTGCCGACGGTCCGACAAATCTTAGGCCTACTGCAGCGCAATCGGCGGCAAAATCAGCGTTTTCAGACAGAAACCCATAGCCTGGATGCACCGCATCAGCGCCCGCCTTTTGCGCCACCTCGATGATGCGCGCGGCGTCAAGATAGCTAAGTGCCGCCTCGGACGGGCCAATGTGAAAGGCAGTGTCGGCCGCACGGACATGCGGCGCGTCGCGATCAGCGTCGGAATACACTGCGACCGTTTTGATCCCCATATGGCGGGCTGTGCGGATGATACGACAGGCAATCTCGCCGCGATTGGCGATCAGAAGTGTCTTGATCCTCATACGCCTGACCTCCAGCGCGGCAAGCGTTTGGCAAGAAAGCTGGCGATGCCCTCGCGCCCCTCGTCCGTTTCCCACGCGTCGGCAAGCGCCTCTGACGTGTAATCTTTGGCCGCTTCGATGTCGTGGGTGTCCACAAATGCGATCAGCTTTTTCGTTGCGGCAACGGCACTCAGCGAGGCTTCCAAATGGGCTGCGACCTGCGCATCGATAGCAACGTCCAGCGTCTCGGTGGCCTCATCAATCAAGCCAATCTGACAGGCGCGCTCGGCCCCGAATAGGGCACCTGACAACATCGTGGCGCGCGCCTTGGCAGCACCGATCCGCGTCACAACATAAGGCGAGATATTTGCAGGGATCAGCCCCAAACGCACTTCTGTCAGGCCAAAACGTGCGCCGTGATCGGCGACCGCAACATCGCAGACTGAAATCATCCCTGCGCCGCCGCCATAGGCCGCACCATTGATGCGCCCGATTAAGGGCTTGGGCAGGCTATCAAGCGCGTGTAGCATTTCCGCAAGCGCGCGGCTTTCGGCGATGCGGCCTTCACGGTCCATCGCCAGCGTGTCGCGAAACCAGCCAACGTCGCCACCTGCGCAAAAGCTTTTGCCAGCGCCGGTGAGAACGACGATGTGTATGCTGTCATCCTGCGCCAGTTTCACGGCAACATCATGCAGCTCGGCAATCATTGCACGGTTCAGCGCATTGTGGCTTTCGGGGCGGTTCAAAGTCACCGTGGCAACGCCGCGCGCGTCCGCATCTAGGATAAGTGTTTCATATTTCATTTGCAGCTGCTCACATCCGGAAAACAGGCGTGAATCCGCGGGGGTCGGGCCGGCTCAAAACAAGCGAAAGGCACAGCCCCAACACATCGCGGGTTTGCTCGGGCGTGATGATCCCGTCATCCCAAAGCCGCGAGGTTGCATAATATGGATCGCTCTGTTCGCCATATTGCGCGCAGGTGTCTGCTTCAATTTGGTCAAGATCAGCCTGTGTCGCTTCGGGCAGGCGCAGGTTGTTCTGGCGAAGTTCCAGCAACACGTTGGTGGCAATATCCGCTGACATTGTTGCCAGCTTCGCCATGGGCCACGCAAACAGGAAATCAGGCCGGAAGCCGCGCCCGCACATGCCGTAGTTGCCCGCCCCGTAAGAGCCGCCGACGATCACCGTTAAACGCGGCACGCGGGCTGTGGCCATGGCATAAACCATCTTGGCGCTGTTCTTTGCGATCCCGCCGCGCTCTGCCTCCGACCCGACCATAAAGCCGGTGATGTTTTGCAGAAACAACAGGGGGATGCCGCGTTGATTGCAGAGCGAAATGAAATGAGCGGCCTTAAGAGCACTTTCCGATAGCAGCGCGCCGTTATTGCCAAGAATGCCAACTTTCATCCCGTGAATGCGCGCTGTGGCGCAGACAAGCGTTTCGCCCCAATCGGGTTTGAACTGTTGAAAATCACTGTTGTCGACCAGCCGTAACAATATCTCGCGCACATCATAAGGCGTCTTGGCATCGGCGCTGATGATCCCGCCAATATCGCTGGCAGGGTGACAAGGCGCGGTCACTGCGTCGACGGCGACCTCCTTGCGCGGCACGTTCACATCCCTCAGCAGCCGTCGCGCCAGTGCCAGCCCTTCGTCTTCGTTCTCCACAAGGTGATCCGAGACACCGGAAACCGAGGTGTGCATCTCTGCGCCACCCAGTGTTTCGCCGTCGATATCTTCGTTGATTGCGACCTTAACAATCGACGGCCCGCCAAGGTGAATGCGCGCATTACCGCGCACCATGATCACCTGATCCGACAGCGCCGGAATATACGCGCCGCCCGCCGTGCACCCGCCAAACACAACCGAGATTTGTGGCAGGCCCTGTGCCGACATCTGACACTGGCGATAAAATGCATTGCCAAAATGATCGCGGTCGGGAAACACGCGATCTTGTTCGGGCAAATAGGCGCCTCCGCAATCAACCAAATAAAGACAGGGCAGCCGGTTTGCCTCGGCTATTTCCTGCGCGCGGGCGTGTTTCTTGACGGTTTCGTGAAAGAAACTGCCGCCCTTTACTGTGGCATCATTTGCAATAATCGTTACTGGCTGACCATAAACCATGCCGATGCCCGTCACGATCCCTGCGGCGTTTACGTCGCCGCCATATTGCCCCCAAGCCGCCAGCGGCGAGAGCTCAAGAAACGCTGTTCCCGGATCGATCACCCGATCAATCCGGTCGCGCGCCAAGAGCTTTCCGCGTGCGCGATGGCGTTTGCGCAACCGCGCGGCACCGCCGCCAATGGCCTGTGCCATACGGGTTTGAAGCTTGGCTGTCAGCGCATCTGCGGCGGCCTTATTGGCGACGAACTCTTCACTTTGTGGGTGAATTCCGGTTTGAAAATGTGTCATGAATCACCCTTCTTCAAAGCGCCATTGGCCAGCATGTCCGCATAACGATCAGCAAGGTCACTGATGTTTCCAAGTGCGGGGTCGAACCATTCCAGCGTGGCATTCAGCGCGCCGATCAGCATCAGGCGCAGGCTGCGCGGATCCACATCGTTGCGCAATTCGCCTGCATCTTGCAGCTCTTGCAAAAAACCATCCCACAACGCCTCATAAGCGCGCCGCACCTCGAGATTGCTGTTTTGAATTTCGTCAGGAACTTGTCGAAAAATGCGCACATTGGCCGAAGTGAAGGAACTGTATTCCAGAAGCGCATGCAGATGCCCGGAAATCGCTCTCTTAAGCTTGTCGATCACCGTGGCCCCAGCGGGCGCATCAGACAGGGACCTGGCCACAGCGGCATGAACCTTCTGAATTCCAATGTTCAACACTTCGGTCAAAATCTGATCTTTGGAGGCGAAATGATAATAAAGACTCCCCGCCTTCATCTCGCAGCTTTCGGCAATCTTTCGCATCGAAACACCTGCATATCCATGTTCGCGAAACAATATAGCGGACGCGCTGAGAATTCGGTCCCGGCTTGTATCTGTTTGAGGAGCTTTTGGTTGCATACTTGGTCCAAGGATATTTCAAACAAACGTTAGGTAGAAGGTGTGCGCTCGTCAAGCGAAGAATGGTGTGTTCGCTCTAGACTGGTCCTCTAGGCCGTATTGCAGCCTCTAGATCGCCGCGAGGCGTGGTATGAACGGCCACTTTCTGGAAACCAAAAGCAGCGCCTTACCGATCTGACCAGACCGCAACAATTGTAAGTCTAGACTAATTGCGGACTTACGGCAGGGAAGAGGAAGGCCCGGAGACTAGATCATTTGAACGTCAGCTTTCGCGGACAATCTTTCTGGTTCGCTCCCTCAGAGGTCCTCTGCAGTCCGCTGATGGTGTTCTTCCTGCAGGTGCAGTATTTTATAAGCAGCCGCTAACCGTGCGAACGGCAATGTCGGCTTTGTCCGCGTTGTGTGAGTTCAGACAAGCCGCAGCGAACGGCACGTATTCCCGAACCAGTCGTTGGTGTGTAATGCGGCTAAGGTCGACTGGGTGCGGAGTGATCAGCCATCGAGTGGG
>JAHEGL010000059.1 GCA_024645145.1 Planktotalea sp. | reverse complement strand
ATCATAATGAATTCGCAATTCACTACTCAACATCTCAGTCGTAACGGGATATGCTGATAAAAAATAAGATCCGAGCAGGTTCGTTAAATGGTTCAGAAGAAACGCGGTAACTCAAAACTTGTCGCTGAAAAGCGCTATGGCACCACTAAAACCGCTGCCAAACCGCGCGCAAAAACCCGAAAGAAACGTGCAGCGCGCAAGCCAATGCGCGGACCAATCGGCTGGATCATCACGCTCTTTCGTTGGATCGTCCGCCTGATTTGGGGATTCACTTGGCGCATTGGGTTTGTCACCGCTGTCATACTTGGCCTTGCGGTCACTTACTTTGCGCTGCAACTGCCTGATGCAAACGCCCTCCTAGATGGTCGCGCACGCGGTTCTGTTACGCTGCTGGACCGCACAGGCGAAACTTTCGCGTGGCGCGGTGATCAGTTCGGCGGAGCCATCACAACTGATACTGCCTCAGTTCATCTTGTGAACGCTATCGTCGCAACCGAAGACAAACGCTTTTACTGGCACCTTGGCGTCAGCCCTCGTGGTATTGCAAGTGCCGTGCGCATTAATCTTCGTGAAGGTCGCGGACCATTGTCGGGGCATGGCGGATCAACGATTACGCAACAAACCGCAAAGCTTCTTTGCCTTGGCGTGCCTTATGACAGTGCCACTTGGGAAAGCGAAAAGGAATACGAAGCAGACTGCCGTCGCACGACGATGTGGCGCAAAGCCAAAGAAGCAATCTTTGCGATGGCCATGGAAGCGAAATACTCCAAGGATGACATTCTTAATATTTACATGAACCGTGCGTTCTTGGGTGCTGGTGCGCGCGGGTTCGAAGCAGCAAGTAAGCGATATTTCGGAAAATCCGGTGCAGACATCAATGCCGCAGAAGCCGCAATGCTCGCTGGTCTGTTGAAAGCGCCGACGCGCTATGCCCCTACAAACAACCTCGCCAGATCGCAAGATCGCGCATCCGTCATTATCGGGCTTATGGCAGACCAAGGATATCTGAGCCAAAAAGACGCGGACATCGCGCGTATCGCCCCTGCACAATTGTCTGAAGCAGCAGAAGCGAAAGCAGGTGGCTATTTTGCAGATTGGGTCATGGACAGCGGCCCCGAATTTTTTACGCGTGACACGACCGAAGACGTCATCATTAAAACAACGCTAGATCGCCGCCTTCAAGCAAGCGCAGAAGAAGCGATGAAGTACATCTTTGAAAACAAGGTGCGCAGCGGCAGTAAAGCCCAAGCCGCCATCGTTGTGATGAGCGCAGACGGTGCCGTGCGTGCCATGGTGGGTGGTCGCAATACCAAAGTGTCTGGTGGCTTTAACCGTGCAACGCAAGCGATGCGCCAGACGGGATCGGCCTTTAAACCCTTCGTCTACGCGACTGCGCTTGAACTTGGGCACAGCCCGAATGAGCGCATCGTCGATGAACCACTCACGATCAACATCCCCGGTTCAGGACCTTGGACCCCCCAAAATTACACAAAGGACTTTAAAGGCTCGGTCACTCTGACCGACGCATTAAAGGACTCGCTCAACATTCCCGCCGTCAAGCTCTCGGAGCTTATTGGTCGCGAAAACGTACGCAAAGTTGCTAGCGAGTTCGGAATCGAAAGCGATCTTGCTGCGGGTCCTGCCCTTGCGCTTGGTGCGTCTGAGAGCACTCTAATCGAAATGACGGGTGCATACGCGGGCATCCTTAATGGCGGATCATCTGTGACACCCTATGGTTTGGTCGAGTTAAGCCTGCTGGGCGATAGCGAACCGCTCATGGGAACAGGTGGCGGGATTGGCGAGCGCGTGATCCGTTATGAAGCCGCAGGCAAGCTCATTTACATGATGGAGCGTGTGGTAAGCCAAGGAACAGGTCGCCGCGCGATGCTTACTGATCGCGAGGCAGCCGGCAAAACAGGAACAACGCAAGCCGCACGCGATGCTTGGTTCATTGGCTTTACCGCAGACTATGTCGCTGGTGTATGGATGGGATACGACGATAACACACCGCTCACGGGTGTTACTGGCGGCGGACTTCCCGCTGAAATTTGGAACGAAGTCATGGTTCGTGTACACCAAGGATTACCCGCGCGCGCCTTGCCAATGGTTGCGCCAACCCCGATAGCGCCCCAGCCACAACAACAAAAAAGAAACGGTGATTTTGAACCTATTCCTGCGGATGGTGTTGCTGACACAATTCTTCAACGTGTACTGCGTAGTTTGGGTCCAAGCAATGGACCGACAACTCCGAGAAATGAACGCAGGGACTCAATCGGCGATCGATGAACGCCGATTGAAACTAAAGCCTAATTACTTTGCATTTCGCAAGTCAGCGATCATCTGATCAATGTTACCGCCACGTCTGTCGATCATCGCGCCAATCTCTGCACGCTCCGTCAAAAGCAAGTTGATGCCTTCAATGAACATATTGAAAAACTTGTCGCGTCCCGTGCGATTGGACACAAGGAAGGTCACGGTAAAGGGCGATTCACCGCGCAAGAACGCAGTTGTTTTTACTTCAAACCAGCTCTTCACAGGGCGCACGCTTTGAACTTCAAGGCGACCACCAATGAATTCGCGGAAACGCGATCCATACTTGCGAGAAATATAGGTTTGAAACTCAGCCGAAAACTTCTTTTTCTGCGCGTTGCTAGCGCGGCGACCATCGTTTCCCATCGCATAGGCCGCGATATAAGAGGTGTCGCCATACTTCGCAAAAATGCGTTTGAAGTCATTGAACATCGCTTGTTCTGATTTTCCAGACGCGATGACGCGGTTGATTTCACCAACCAACGCATCCACCAGCTTCTTCGCGCTTGCATTGTCGAGTGCTGATGCAGTCGTTGGCACCAGCGAGAAGGTTGCTACTGCAGCGCTGATCAAACCAGTTGCGGCGCGGCGTGTGTACTGTGTCATGCTCAAAATCCTTCGGTATTTAGATCAAAAGGATTGATCTCTTCGGCAGCATCCCCGTCGCCAAGCTCGAAGCGGCGGTTCTGTAAATAGATACCGCGCGCTTGGCTGTAGCTGTCCGCACTATTGTAGAGCACAGAATCGACAGTTTCAGCATAGCGCCCGCGATCCCCTACCTTTGACGCAACTCCGGCGGCTGTGCCAACGTATTTGTCGGGGCTCGGCAAAACATAGCTCAAAGGGTTGGTAAAGAGATCAACCGCGCGGCCAACGGCAGCGCGCTCTGTTGATGGGCCAAGGATCGGTAATTCAATATATGCGCCCTCTGGCACGCCCCAAACATACAATGTTTGTCCGAAATCCGCTTTGACTTCGTTGATTTGAAAATCTGCTGCTACGTCGAAAAGCCCGCCGAAACCTAGAGTCGTGTTAAATACAAAACGCATGGTGTTAATGAACGCACCCTCAACGTCACCTTGCAGCAAGTTATTCACTACTGTGCCTGGCACACCGAGGTTTGCAGAAAAGTTGCCGATGCTATCTTCTAAGTCATCCGGGATAATCTTGGTGTAACCAACGCCCACAGGACGCACCAAAGCTTTGTCCAAGGCGCGGTTCAGCTCATGGGTTTGTCTGTTGTTTTCTTCATAAGGATCGAAAACATCACCCGAAATGCGCGCACTTTCGGGCGTCGCACACGCCGCAAGGAAAAGGCACAATGGCACTAGAATAATCACAGAGATACGGTGCGCTCGATATGGAGTAGTCTTAAACACTTTTTCCACCAGACGGTTTTTCTAATTCGTTAACTAAGCTGCATCTGCCAAAGAACCAGCGTTGAACCCATTAAATCCCTAGGTTGTGACTCGATCGTGACAGCTTTCTTCAAATATCGTTCATACCTTCGCATATTGCTGCGAAAGGGTGAAGTGCGCCAAACGAAATACTCGTTAACGCATTTTTACAAGCTCTTTTGAAAATGGAATGGGCAGAGGGTCCAGACCCAAGCGCGCGCGATAGATCGGCAAGCTCTCAGTCACGCGCATCGCATAATTGCGCGTTTCTCGAAACGGGATATGCTCGATCCAGTCGATAATATCGATCTCACCTTTGCGCGGATCCCCATAAACCTCCATCCAGCGCACAGGCCGCCCTGGACCCGCGTTATAACCTGCCGAAATCATCACAGGATTGCCGCTAAACTGCTTCTTAAGGCGCGCTAGATAAGCGGTGCCAAGTTGTGCGTTGTATCGCCAATCCGATGTCAGCTTTTCTTTGGCATAATCTACACCCAATTCGCTCGCTACATTTTGCGCAGTGGCGGGCATTACCTGCATTAAACCACGCGCACCAGCGCCAGAGACAACGACTGGGTCAAACTCGCTTTCGCGCCGCGCAATCGCCAAAACGAACTCCGTTTCAATTGGATGCGCTGACTTCGCAAGATCGTGCAGAGCATAATAAGGCGCTGGGATAGTCACACCCTGGCTGGCGGCACGTTTGCCAATCATTACGGCAATATGCGGCTCGTTCAGGTCAATCGCGACCTGCCCGAGCTGAGCTGCTTCTAGCGCGCTCAAGCTTTCTGTGAGATGGGTAAAGAAACGCTCTGATATCGTCAGCTCACCCGCTTGAAGCGCTAAGACAGCTGCTTGAAACACGGTCGATCCCATAAAAGCCGCATCGCGCCAATCCGGCAAAGCCGCTGAACCTGCGAGGCTTTGATCAAATGCTATGCCACCGCGCTCTGCAGCCAACAGTCCATAGAAACTCGATTGATATTCAGCCCCTTCCGCATAGGACGCTTTTGCCTGTTTGGCATTGCCAAGCGCCTCTTGCGTTCGTCCAATCCAATACCCTGCGCGCCCGCGCGAAATGGGTGTCACAACCGCACCTTGATGGGCCTGAAAATGGGTCAATGCTGTCGCGGGATCATTCAAGAACCGCAATGCAATATAGCCGCTCAACCATTCCAGATCAGCAAAGGATGATCCTTCAATCAAATGATGCTGACTGGCCAAAGCATAAGCCTGTTTGTACTCTTTATTACGCATCAACTGTCGCGAGAGCGACCGGCGCCTATTCGCCCATTGCTCCGGTTCACCCAGTGTTTTGGCACTTTTGCTCGTGGCCAATGCCAGCTCGATCGCGTCGTCTTGCCGACCTTTTCGCGCGCGCCAGACAAAGCGTTCAAATGCCAAACCCGGATCATTTTGCAAGTTTTCGGGCACAGACGCGACCAAAGCATCTGTCCCATTTACCCGCGCACGCAAACCTTGGCGCGCCTTGGCAAGCTTGCGATACCCTTCAGGAACAAGCGACAACATACGGTCTGTATTGCTTTTCCAGTCCTTCCAAAGAAGCATATCGAGCCGCGCAATGTGATGGTCCGCAAGCAAATCCCCATGCTCTTGCAACATTCGCGCGTGCGTTTGAGGGCCGATTGCCATGCTGCGCCACGCAAGAACCAGGCCGGCTTCAGCACTACCCTTTTGACTACTCGCCGTCAGTGCACGCGCATGGGCAAGAGCACCTTGTGCGCTTTGTGGCAGGTTATCACGGAAAAACAGCAAAACGTCCGCATCACTCGCATCCAACATCGCGGGTTCACTTTTGCGACGCAGCCAATCCAGACCAGGCCAATCAGGATTGAGATCAAGAAACAGCATCACCTCTTCAGCTGTTCCAAGACCACCGCGCAAGCGGTGCCATTCGATCAAGTCATAAGCAACGGGACTAACATCGCTCGCAATCGTGCGCGCTGTTGTCCAATCACCGGCGCGCATCGACTCGAAGGCGCGTGTGAGAGGAACGTTGCCATCCGCGCGGGCAAAAATAGGCGCACACAGCATAAAAAAAAGGAAAAGGGCGAAACGCATCATGGCTTGCAATTCATTCAACGACAAAGGATAGACATCGCACAACCTAGCCTCTGGAGCGCTGGCCGCAATTCACAATTGCGCGCATCAGCAAATGTTTGCAGCGGGCAGCGAATTCATCCGGGCATTTCGTCCGCCAACACGAAGAGGAGCGTGTCATGTTTAAAGGGTCCCTACCCGCAATGATAACGCCGTTCACGAACGGCGAACTGGATCTGGATACGTTGAAAAAACTTGTCGAATGGCATGTGGGCGAAGGCAGCAATGGACTTGTTCCTGTTGGCACCACGGGTGAAAGCCCGACGCTTACCCATGAAGAGCATGAGAAAGTAGTTGAAGAAGTTGTGCGCGCGTCGGCGGGTCGCCTTCCCGTCATCGCAGGGGCTGGCAGCAACAACACACTTGAATCGATCCGGCTTGCACAACACGCAGAAAAAGTGGAGGCTGATGCGGTTCTCGTTGTGACGCCTTATTATAACAAGCCGACACAGCGTGGCTTGATGGCACATTTCACGGCCATCCATGACAGCACGAACATCCCGATTTTTATCTACAATATCCCGGGTCGTTCGGTCGTTGATATGACGCCCGAGACAATGGGTGAGCTTGCAAAACTGCCCCGTATCGTCGGTGTAAAAGACGCGACTGGCGATCTGGCGCGCGTACCTTTGACGCGTTTGACATGCGGTCATGAGTTCATTCAACTCTCTGGCGAGGACGCAACAGCGCTTGGCTACAATGCCCACGGCGGTGTCGGCATGATTTCAGTTACAGCAAACGTCGCGCCAAAACTCTGCGCACAGATGCAAGCGGCGACACTTGCAGGCGATTTCAAAACCGCGCTTGAAATTACTGACAAGCTCATGCCGTTGCACAAAGCAATCTTTACAGAGCCGGGTCTTGTCGGTGCAAAGTACGGGATGTCCAAACTTGGCTTGTGCAGCGACGAAGTGCGCTCGCCTTTGACCAGTTTGACGGACGAAACAAAAGCGATGATCGACGATGGCATGCGCCACGCAGGTTTGCTCTAATCAGATATGGGCGGCAACGAAGCCGCCCTTATTTTGTGTGCGATACGCCGCTGGCGAGCACCCGTAGACGCGTTGAAATTCTCGATAAAAATTGGACCGCGTCAGAAAACCTGACTGCTCCATTACCTTTGCTGCGCTCTCATCTGTACCGCGCAAAAGATCGGCTGCATGTTCCATGCGAAACTGGTTCACATATTGCGAAACGTTCATATCTTG
>JAHEGL010000053.1:386-7111 GCA_024645145.1 Planktotalea sp. | reverse complement strand
ACCAGCAGTGCGACCACAATACCAAACGTCGTGGCAGAACCATCTGCCGTAGCAAGACCGCTAAAACCAATGCGTCAGACCTGCAACAAACTGCTCCACACCAAACCCAAGCGTTTGAGCGACGCCCAAGATGGTCGCAACAACAGCTACGATATCAATAATGTGGCCCAAAGTGCCCGACAGTGCTTTGCCAAACAATGGTGTCAACGCAGAACGGATCGTCAACGGAAGGCCGCGGCGATAGCTAAAGAACACCGGAGCAAGCCCCGCAATCGCGTAGCACGCCCATGCCCCAAGACCCCAATGCAAGAACGACCAGACATACGCTTCACGCACATTGTCCGCCCCAAGCGCCGTGTTGAGCCTTGAATAACAGCCGGGTTGTTTTGAAATGCGCCACAGGCTCTGCGACAGCCCAAGTCAGCATTCTAACACCAATTCCTGCACCACACATCATCGAGAACCACGAAAAGTTGCTGAATTCGGGCGTTTCACCATCCTGACCAAGGTTCAGACGCCCTGCTGTCGGCCAAATCGCCAGTCCAAGACAAACGATTACGAAAAAGGCAACGACCCAGATATACCAAGCCGCAAAATTGTTGAGAATTGCAGCGTTCCAAGTGCCCAACACAGCGCCGGCCTGAACGGGCCAGAAAATGCACCACACAACCAGCACGCTGATTATGATTTTTAAGACACGGTAACGTTGACGCTAAATCCTCCATAAAAACCACTATCCGCGGTTTTAATTGGAAGGTCCGTGAGAGGAGGCTTCATATCTAAAAATGTCCCTATTGTTCGTTCATTTTATTAAGTAACGAAAAGCCTAACACAGCTTTTCAATATTACTAACAATCTAGAAAAAACTGTTCAGGACATTGATTTTATGAAGGAATGTCGCGCGCGCGAGACCCTTTCAGAAACTGATACACGTCGCATTGAGAGGCTGCCGAAAGAATCACATTCGTGCCAGCTCACGCCTCAATGGCTGCGGCAATCGCCTCCGCTTGCGCCTTGATGACGTCCATATCGCCCATGTTTCCTGTGGGGCGCATCGACACCCCTTCTTGGCGTGGATGAATATGGAAATGCAGATGAAAGACTTCTTGCCCCCCAGCAGCCTCAGAAAACTGCTGCAGACTAATTCCATCCGCCTCAAACGCACGCATACAAGCGTTCGCCACCTTATTCACCGTGGCCATGCACGCCGCAAGCTGTTCAGGGCTGGCATCCAGAATGTTGCGACAGGGCATTTTCGGGATCACCAAACAATGCCCATCACTGCGTGGCATAATATCCATGAAGCAATAAGTCTCTTCGTCCTCATACACTTTGAAGCTCGGGATTTCGCCCTTCAGAATTTTGGCAAAGATATTTTCGGGATCATATTGCATGTGTCGCCTCATGTATGGATTGGGTTGATAAGACCTTAGGGTGCGCAAGCAGCGGTCTGCAAGGGCAAGCGCAGCACCATTTTCAGCGCACCATGTTCTTTGCTCATTTCGTATCCTAGGTCCTTGTAAAAAGCCTGCGCGCTTGTGTTATGGGCCATCACCCCAAGCGTAACGCCCGCACAGCGCAATTGCGTCGCTTGCTCTGCCGCATTTTGCATCAAAGCACGTCCAACGCCCTGCTCGCGCATATGAGCATCGACAAACAAGTGCTGCACATCCATCAAGCGTCGTGCAAATTGCAACTGCACTTTCCTTTGCAGCGCCGCATAGCCGACGATCTGCCCATCGCGTTCGGCAACAATCAACGTAAGCCAGGGTGTCGGGCCCAAACAAAGGAAGACCAAATCTTCAATTTTGATCTGTGCCCGATCGTCGTGAAAATGCGCAAGAAGTCCAATCATTTCCACAATACGCGGCGCATCCTGCGCACGTGCATTTCGTATGGTAACCTGTTTCATATCGTCTCTCTGTTTGTGCCAGAGGTGCGTATGATCCATAAAAAAACCGCCCCTCTGGACGGTTTCATATTCACTCAAATATCAATTAGCCGCTGTGCTATAAAGCAAAGCGATAAAACGAATTCATTTGAGCAATTTGTGTCATGCAGATTTGTTAGTCGATCCGCAGACACCGCGCAAGGGCGGTGTCTGCGCTACAACTTTAGGCGTTTACGTCAACAACAACGCGGCCTTTGACCTGACCTTTCAAAATATCGCGCCCGAGCTGTGGCAAATCAGACAAGACTGCAGGCTGGACCATCGCTTCGAGCTTATCCATTGGCAAATCCGTCGCAACACGTTCCCATGCACGCAAACGATTGTCGTAGGGCTGCATCACACTGTCGATCCCCAACAAGTTCACACCACGAAGCAAGAACGGAATGACTGTCGCTGGCAACCCTGCACCACCGGCAAGACCAACAGCAGAAACCGATGCGCCATATTTCATTTGACCTAGAACACGCGCGAGCATCTCACCGCCAACCGCATCAACACAGCCACCCCAGACTTCCGCTTCAAGCGGGCGTTTCGTCGTCTCATTCAGCTCTTCACGGGCAACGATCTGAGTTGCACCAAGCCCTTTGAGATAATCTCCTGTCTCCGGACGTCCGGTAACCGCAGCAACCTCATGTCCCAAATGCGCCAAAATCGCCGTCGCGACAGAGCCAACACCACCAGCGGCGCCGGTCACCAACACTGGCCCGCCTTTGATGCCATGATCCTCAAGCGCCATAACCGCAAGCATCGCTGTAAAACCCGCCGTTCCAACAGCCATTGCTTGGCGTGTGTCCAAACCACTTGGCAGTGGCACAAGCCAATCGCCGCTCACGCGCGCTTTCTGAGAATACCCGCCCCAATGCGCCTCGCCCACGCGCCAACCTGTCAAAACAACCTTGTCGCCTGCCTTGTAGCGCGCATCCTCAGATGCCTCGACCGTGCCTGCAAAATCAATTCCAGGGATATGGGGATAGTTGCGCACAAGGCCACCTCCAGGCCCAATGCACAAACCGTCTTTGTAATTTACTGTGGAATACTCGACCGCAACGGTTACGTCGCCTGCTGGCAGGGCATCAAGCTCGATCTGCTCGACAGCTGCACCGGTCTTTCCGTCTTCATTCTTATTCACGATCAATGCGTTAAACATCTCTTTATCCTTCATTTTGCCAAGTAAACTCCGGAGGCACGGGGGCTGGCCCCCGATTTTCCCATCAAATCCAGAATGTTTCCCAAACCGTCACAGGTTGAATCCCCGTCGGTGTCACAACATCCAACTCACTGCCCGCATCCCAATGCGTCATACGCACCATACCAATGGCGACGTTCGTCGCAAAGTCAGGCGAATAGGCTGCAGAACTCACCGTTCCCACTTGCCGATCTCCATCCATAAGCGGCCAAAGCCGATCACAAGGCGGGACCGCATCTCCGTGTATCTCGATCGGACGCAATTGCTTGACAGGACCTTCTTTCGCAACCCGCAACAACGCATCGCGCCCCACACATCCAATCGCAGTGGACGTATTACAGAACTTCCCAAGCCCACATTCATGCGGCGTATTATCGTCGTTCATATCGTTGCCATAAGAGAGCAATCCGCCCTCAATCCGCTCAATCAAGTTCGGACAGCCCGCGTAAACGTCCAAATCCTTGCCCGCTTCCATCAAGACATTCCACAAAGGCATGCCAAGGTCAGACCCTTCGACATAGATCTCGAAACCGCCTTGCTTGGAATAGCCAGAGCGCGCAACGACCAATTGACGCCCTTGGAACTCAAACAATCCATAGCGGAAAAACTTCACGTCTTTCACGCCATCGCCAAAAACCCGCGCCATCAATTGTTCAGCTTTAGGGCCCTGCACGGCCAGCGGCGACACATCTGGTTCATCAACCAAGACATCCAAACGATAACCGTTTGCAATGCCCTTGACCCACAACAGCAAGTCACTGTCAGCAATCGAAATCCACCAGCGATCTTCCGCCAGCTTCACCGCGACTGGATCATTCAACATACCGCCAGTTTCATCAACGATGGGGACATAATAACACTGGCCCGCGTTCATCCCGCGCAAATCACGCGGCGTCAGCATTTGCATCAAACGCGCCGCATCAGGGCCACGCAATTCAACTTGACGCTCGACCGCGACATCCCAAATCTGCACAGCTGATTTAAGATGATGATAATCTTCCTCGACTGAGCGAAACACAGTCGGCAAAAGCATGCGGTTATAGATCGTATAGGCTTTGACGCCTGCCGCCTCGACACCATCGGAAAACGGCGTGCGGCGCAAACGACGCGAAGGAGAGATAAAAGCCATAAGGGCTACTCCGGCATAAAGGGGATATCAGTGGTATACATCGGCGCTCCTGCCGCGCCGAGCATAGCATGGACTTGCCCGCGATGATGAGTTTGGTGATTGAACATCTGCGCCGCACATAACGCGCGCGGTTTGCTGATATCGCTCTGGATCGAGCCTGAAAACCACTTCAAATCACCAGCAAGATCAACATGCGTGACATCCTTGGCCCAAGCGACAAAGCGCGCATCCGTGTGAAACCGCTCTGTCGACCATTCGGCCAACGTTTGTGTTGTGTCCGTCGTATCCGTCTTGGTAAGATCCGTTTCTGCCGGACCCTGTCCGCCATCAAACCGTGAGATCCAAAGCGTATCACCCCACAACAAATGGTTCACTGTGCGAAAGATCGAGCCGAAAAAAGCGCCACGATCCTTGCGCAAATCCGCGTCTGTCATGCTCTCAAGCGATTTCAAAAGCTCGGCGTTTTGCCAGCGATTATAACGCGCCATTAGCAGACAATACTCTGGCGTGATCATTTCTTGTCGCTGCCCCAATCAATCGGGCAAATCTCGGCGGATTTACCGCCAAAGTCCCAGATACGTCCAAAATCACGCACTTTGGACTTGATGCCTTTCGCAGCAATGATGTCGGGACCCATCCAGTATTTGGAGTTGGAAATCATAACAGGATGATCCGGATTCGCACCTGTGATCATCTCGATCTCGCCTTGGATCTTGCGGCCAATGTAAAGTCCACGCTTCTTGCCATCGCGCACAATCTCGACCTTTTCACGCTCTGCGTTGACGATGTCGCTCACCAGCATCGTAAACAGACCGGTTGTGCCACCTGCCGCGCCAGAGAAAATCTGCAAGATCCCATTATAAGCTTTGCCAGACGCGCGCTCATCCACATAGGCGGCAACTTTCCAGCCACCTTCGGCCATGCGACCCGGAATCTCGACCATCAAGCCAACATTGAGACCACTCAGGTCTTCGCCCTCGTAGTGGCCTTCATCAATCGCAATCGCCATCCATGCGTTGCAGTGCCCTTCTGTGGGTGGGTGCGCACCGAGCGAAACAACACAGGGGCAGAACAACTCGCACGAGCAGTTCAAGAACAGCTCACCCTTTATCGCCCAATCCGTCGCCGTCATTGTACGCCGCTTCGGGTTGCTCATCCGGCTGTCGATACGTTGCGAAACGGGCAAACGATCCGCGTCGGGTCTCTTTTTCACTGCCATTGCTTTATCCTCCCATAATGGGGGCCCAAAAAAGCACCCCGACACCGGCGGCGATCAGGATCACCCCCATTGGTTTTGTTACATAATGCCCAATCTGGGGCAGTTTTTCGATCACCATAAAGACCGTTGCCAAGCCCATCCACAAGAGGCTCATAACGCCCCCGACAAATCCCAGCGCCATAAATCCCCAGCAACAGCCAATGCAAAATGCGCCAAGCCCAAGGCCCATCTTCAGTCCGCCCATGTAGCCTGTTTGCCAATGTCCTAAGAAATAGTTCATCGGGCTGTGGCACACGCCATGACAAATTTCCTTAGCCCGAGTGAACTGAAACAGACCGACTACGATCAGCAAAACGCTAGCGAAAAGCGTCGAATTGGGGATGCCAAGCATATCAATCACACCGCCAAACAAGAGCGCAAGTTGAACGCCTGCAATGAGGGCGGCAAAGGCAACCCAAGCGATCATATAACCAGACAGAATGCCCAGCCACCCTGCCCGCGTGCCATCAGCAGAGGTCATGAGCATTTCATAAGCGCGCAAGGTTGGCACCATCGTTGGCAACATCATCGCAGCCATCATGATCGCCCACATAGAAAACAGTGGGCCAAACTCGGCCATGGGCATTTTCATGTCCATGCGCGGGTCCATCGCCGCCATGCGCGCGCCCATTTCGCCGGGACGACCGATCAGATCAAGATCCATCTGAATCGCCATCATATACATCATCCACCATGACAACAGGATGATGGTAAAAAAGCCAAGCCAGAGAGTGGAACGGATCATAGGTGCTCACGTGAATCGGTTGTTACAGTTGCAAATTTAATGTCAGACATTTAAACGTCTGACAAATGAAAATTGATCCAACCTCCAAAGCAGACCTTTCTGCACAGATTGCCAAAGCGATCCGCGACGCCATCGTGAGCGGCGCGTTAATTGTTGACGAACGTTTGCCGTCCGAAGCCGAATTGTCAGAGCAGTTCGAAGTATCCCGCGCGACGGTGCGGGAAGCATTGAAAAGACTGGCGGCACAGAGCTTGATCCGTACACAGCGGGGCGCGTTTGGCGGGGCATTTGTGAACCGTCTCAGCTTTGAAGAAGCCTATGGGCAGCAGATCACCACCTCGACTTTGCTTCTGTCTATGAACGCTGTCAGCTTTGAAACCGCCTGTGAAGCGCGCTTTGCACTGGAACGCGCTTGCGCGCCGCTCGCAGCAACACGTCGCACGCCCGACCACCTTG
>JAHEGL010000053.1:0-376 GCA_024645145.1 Planktotalea sp. | reverse complement strand
ACCGGGTCTGAGCGATGAAAGCTGGTGTGCCAGCGACGTCGCATTTCATCGCGCTTTGGTTGATGGTGCGGGTAATCCGGTATTGTCATACCAACTCGCAGGAGCAGTGGAGGCAATGCAACCTTTGATGAATATGATCACATTTACCGCCCGCTCCCGCGAACACATCATCGCGCTTCACACAAAAATCGCTGATTTTTGCGATGCTGGTGAAGGACATGCGATTGATCAAACCTTGGAAGAGCTTGCAGCGTATACGTTGAAATTGGGTCAAGAGATGGCCGATAAAAAAGCGGCACGCTAAATACGGCGACATGATCAATTTTTGTAAAAAAATTGCGCCCTGACACAACGGTGGGAGACATCAATGATCGAG
>JAHEGL010000046.1 GCA_024645145.1 Planktotalea sp. | reverse complement strand
CAATGGCGCGCAGGATTTCATCGAAATTGCGCCCAACGCTCATCGGGTAGGTCATCGTCAGACGGATCTTCTTGTCCGGATCGATGATGAACACGGAACGCACAGCAGCTGTTTCGCTCTCGCTTGGGTGGATCATGTCGTATTGCTTGGCAATTGTCAGATCGGCATCGGCTACGATCGGGAATCGCAAATCAGTGTTCTGCGTGTCATTCACATCCTCGATCCATTTGACGTGTTCTTTCACGGTGTCTGTAGACAGGCCAATAGGTTTCACACCGCGCTGTGCGAATTGCTCTGCGAGCTGCGATGTACGGCCCATTTCGGTTGTGCAAACAGGCGTAAAATCTGCGGGGTGACTGAAGAAAAAGGCCCAATCATCACCAATCCAATCATGAAAAGTGATCAAACCTGTTGTTGTCTCAGCCGTAAAGTCGGGAGCGATATCGCCAATTCTCAGTGTCATACTGCATATCCTATATTTGAAATAGTTCTTTTAGAGACCTAGCTGAGACCCTTTACAAAAGCAGTACTTTGAATGTATCTTTTAGCTGCGACAAAAAGGATGCTCCATGAAACTGACCAGCTATACCAACTACGCGATGCGCTCTTTACAGCTTGCCGCCCTCAAAGCGCCGGACCTTGTGCGGATTGATGACGTGGCAAAAATCCACAACCTTTCTCGACCTCACATCATGAAAATCGTCCATGAACTTGGTAAAGCCGGTTACCTTGAAACAGTGCGCGGACGCAGCGGTGGCTTTCGTTTGGCGCGTCCACCAGAGGACATCATCGTCGGTGAAGTGGTCCATATTACTGAGGGCCCTCTGAACGTGGTTGAGTGCTTCAATCCGGAAAAAAACACCTGTCCTTTGATGGGCATCTGTATCCTGTCGAAAAAGATGCAAGAAGCGACGGCAGCATTTATGGCCGTCCTTAATGATCTAACAATCGCGGATATCGCCGCGAACCGCAGCCAACTCATCGACCGCATCGCCCCTTTAGAAACACCCCGTCTTGAGAAAGCAGCGCGATGAGCAATATCTCTGCATGGATCGAGCGGTTTCCCGGTTTGTCGCGTCTGGATCAACCAACGAAGGAGCTGCTTTTAAATCAGAGCCAGATTGTAAACTTCGCAAAGGGCGCAACGATCTTCGGACCCGGCAATTCCCCCGAAAATATGCTGTTTCTCTTGGATGGCACAGTAAGGGTTCAGCAAACGTCGGATACAGGTCATGAAATCGTGCTTTACCGGATTGAAGCGGGGCAAAGTTGCGTGCTGACAACCGCTTGCTTGTTATCTTATGACGACTACTCCGCCACTGGCATTGCAGAAACAGCCGTCGACGCTGCCGCTGTTCCCCGCGCTGTTTTCGACACCCTTGTCGCGCAATCAAAACCGTTTCGCGATTTCGTGTTTGCTGCCTTCTCTAAACGCATAACAGATTTGTTCTTGGTCATCGACGAAGTCGCGTTCCAGCGCCTTGATGTCCGGCTTGCGGACAAGCTGATCAAACTTTCCAGCAATACAGATCGTGTCGCAACGACTCATCAAAAGTTGTCTATTGAACTCGGTACAGCGCGCGAAGTCATCTCGCGTCAGTTACAAGAATTTCAACGCCGCGGCTGGATCGAGCAAGCCCGCGGTAGCGTGACGCCCATTGACAAAAGCCAGCTTCAAAAGCTTGCAAACCATAACACATAAAGAAAATGAATGTTTGGTGACATAGTCACCAAGACTCAGACTCCAAAACGGCTAGTGAACACATATGATTTACAAGGAGACTGCGAAATGACACCGAATCTCGGTACACTCGGCCGCTCTTTCCGCCTTGTTTTGGGTGTTGTGCTGTTGGCCGCGCCCTTCGTAAGCGGAATGGCACTTTTTGAAAGCACAGCGGCAAGTGTCGTAAGTATAATTGCTGGATTGGTGATGGTTGCAACATCAGCCATTAAGTTCTGCCCCCTCTATCGCCTTATCGGCATCCGGACGTGCAAGATATGATCGAGACAGCTTTCACCCCGTTTCAATCCTTGGGTGGCGGTGCCTTAATCGGTCTCGCCGCTGTCTTGTTGATGGGCACGATGGGTCGCATCATGGGCGCAACCGGCATTCTGGCAGGGCTTATGCAGCCTGCAAGCCTGTCGGACTGGTCATGGCGTGCTGCGGTACTGCTTGGCATGGTTTCTGGTCCAATCGTCGTGATGCTCATCACGGGAGAAATGCCAGCGGTGCAAGTGCCTATCTCGACCACAATGCTGGTTGTTGGCGGCTTTATCGTTGGCATTGGTGTCACCTATGGAGCAGGCTGTACGTCTGGCCACGGTGTCTGTGGTATGGCGCGTTTGTCACCCAGATCTATCGCCGCGACGCTCACTTTTATGCTTACCACTGCGATCACTGTCTATTTGATCCGCCACGTTTTCGGAGCCTGATCCATGCGTTTAGTTCTTTCCTACTTGATCGGCCTCGTTTTCGGTGTTGGTATTTCGATCTCCGGCATGGCGAACCCTGCTAAGGTGCTCAATTTTTTTGATGTTGCTGGCACATGGGATCCAAGTCTTGCGTTTGTGATGGGCGGCGCTTTGATCGTCACAGCTCTTGGTTACCGTTTTATCTTGAGACGCCCTTCCCCAATGCTTGCAACGTCTTTCCAATTACCGACGCGCCGTGACCTCGACATGCCGCTTATTGGTGGCTCTGCTGTATTCGGTATCGGTTGGGGTATCGCAGGCTTTTGTCCAGGCGGTGCGCTCCCGGCACTTGGTACAGGTCGCAGCGAAGTGTTCATTTTCGTTGCGGCGCTTTTGGTCGGAATTATTGCGGCAAAAGCTCTGCAATCGATGAGCCTAAGAACTCGAAAGGTGGCATAAACATGATCTCCAAAGCATCCGCTCTTATCGCGATTGCGATGACTGCCGTAATGGTCGGTGGTGGTACATATTACGCCATGGCCCAGCACGGTGGACATTCAAATGCAGGCGGCGCAGGACATTCTATGTCCCGCCACATGCATGGAGCGGATGGCAACGGACATGATGAGGTCAACATGCCGGGCTTGCGTGGTGAAAACGCAAGTCCTGAAGAAAGCGCAGAGATCGCGCTGATGTTTCGCAAGTTTGAAACCATCACACGTAACGTCGAAAACTTACCAAACGGGATCAGAACTCTAACGACGTCTTCTGATCAGGACGTTATGGACGCGCTGGTGAGCCACTCAGTCGGTATGATTGATCGTGTGGACCAATTGGATGACCCCAAGATTATGATCCAAAGCCCGACCTTGGACATCTTTTTCTTGCGGGGTGATGGGATCACGTCAGATGTCGAAATCACCGATGCGGGACTGCTGGTGATTCAGACCTCTGATGATCCTGAAATGGTAACAGCGCTGCAAACACACGCAGCAGAAGTGACAGCAATGGCCGACAAAGGCATGAAAGCTGTCCACGAAATGATGATGAAAACCGGAGCGAGCCATTAACGCTACGCTTAGGCTAAAAATAACTGAAGGAAACGAAATGACTTACCCAGTAGATATGTCCGTCAAACCTGACGTTTCGGCTCACTTTGACGAAGCCACAAACACGATCACCTATATCGTGAAGGATCCAAACAGCACCCATTGCGCGATCATCGATAGTGTCATGGACATCGATTACGCAGCTGGCCGCATCACGTATGAAGCTGCTGATCGTTTGATTGCTGAGATCAAGGACCGTGGTCTGACTGTCGATTGGATCATCGAGACACACGTACACGCAGACCACCTCAGCGCAGCGCCGTATTTGCAAGACAAGCTAGGCGGCAAAATAGGTGTCGGTGAAAAGATCATGGTGATTCAAGAAACCTTTGGCAAAGTGTTCAATGAAGGCACTGAATTCCAAAGGGATGGATCGCAGTTTGATGCGCTGTTTAAGGATGGCGACACTTACATGATTGGCGATATGCAAGCCTTTGCGATGTATACCCCCGGCCATACACCAGCTTGCATGGTGCATGTTGTTGGCGACGCTGCATTCGCGGGTGACACGCTGTTTATGCCCGATGGCGGTTCCGCGCGCTGCGACTTCCCCGGTGGCGACGCTGGCGAATTGTATGACAGCATTATGAAAGTGCTCGCTTTGCCAGATGAAACACGTTTGTTCATGTGCCATGACTATGGTCCCAACGGCCGCGCAATCCAGTGGGAGACCACCGTTGCTGCGCAGAAGGCGGATAACATTCACGTCGGTGGTGGAAAATCCCGTGCAGATTTCATCAAGTTCAGAACAGAACGTGATGCACAACTCAGCATGCCCAAGCTAATCATACCGTCCTTGCAGGTGAATATGCGCGCCGGCGAAGTCCCAACGGATTCCGATGGAAACCCAATGTTAAAAGTACCGGTTAACGGCATCTAATTCGAAAGCAAAACCATGGAAACGAAGAAACTTACCACAGGCTTGTCTGTGATCGGGCAAGTCATGCCAACTGACATGCAAGCCATCAAAGACGCTGGCTTTCGTGCAATCATTTGCAATCGCCCCGATGGCGAGGCCGCTGATCAGCCGACCTTCGAAGAAATTTCAAAGTCGGCTGAGAAGGCTGGGATCGAAGCGAAATATCTGCCCATCGTTGCAGGCAAAGTCAGTGACGACGATGCAAACGCGTTTGATGCTACTTTAAGTGAAATGCCAGGCCCTGTGCTTGCCTTTTGCCGAACAGGGACGCGCTCCGCGACGCTTTGGTCGCTTGCACAAGCCAACAGCCGTAGCCTGCCAGACATCCTCGCGACGACCAAATCCGCAGGTTACGACATGGCAGGTGTCGTGCGTCGGATCGCGAACGGTGGCAAGACACCCACTGACACGGGTGATGCAAATTATGAGATCGTGATTGTCGGTGCTGGCGCAGCCGGTATCGCTGCTGCGGCCAGCTTGAAAGCGCGCAAACCCGGGATTGAAATCGCAATTATCGATCCCGCAGACATCCATTACTATCAACCTGGTTGGACGATGGTTGGCAGCGGTATCTTTGAGCCAGAGCAAACATCCCGCACGATGGGGTCTTTGATCCCGCGTGGCATTCACTGGATAAAGGCAGCGGTCGCAGCGTTTGAACCTGAAAACAACGCCATCATCCTAGGTGGGTGCCGCGTTGTGAAATATAAGCGCATGATTGTGTGTCCAGGCCTGAAGCTGGATTGGAACAAGGTCGACGGCCTTGTGGACACGCTCGGCCAGAACGGGGTCACCTCGAATTACCGCTACGATCTCGCTCCCTATACGTGGGAACTCGTGAAAGGTATGAAAGAAGGTCGCGCGATCTTTACGCAGCCTCCAATGCCAATCAAATGCGCAGGTGCACCGCAAAAAGCGATGTATTTGTCAGGCGACGCTTGGCACCGTAAGGGCGTGTTGAAAAACATCGACATACACTTCAACAACGCTGGTGGCGTTCTGTTCGGGGTCAAAGACTACGTCCCTGCCCTGATGGAATACGTCAAAAAATATGACGCATCGCTAAACTTCTTTCACACGCTTGTGGCAGTAGACGGGCCTGCCAAAAAGGCATGGTTTGATGTGTCAAAGCCTGACACCCCTGTCGAGCGGGTCGAGATGGAGTTTGACATGATGCATGTCTGTCCACCTCAGACGGCGCCAGATTTTATTCGTGTGTCACCTCTGGCAGACGCTGCTGGCTGGATCGATGTTGATCAAGCGACATTGCGCCACAAGACCTATGACAACATCTGGTCACTTGGCGATGTTATGAACGCACCGAACGCAAAAACAGCCGCTGCCGCACGTATCCAAGCGCCTGTTGTCGCCGAGAACATCATCGCTGACATGCGTGGCTCGTCTCCTGTAGCGCAATACAATGGCTATGGGTCCTGCCCACTGACGGTTGAGCGTGGCAAGATTGTTCTGGCAGAATTCGGATATGGCGGCACGATGCTACCCAGCTTCCCAAAAGCGCTTCTCGATGGCACGAAACCAACCCGTGCAGCATGGTTCTTGAAAGAAAAGATGCTCCCGCCAGTCTACTGGAAAGGCATGCTTAAAGGCCGTGAATGGATGGCAAAGCCGGAAAAAATAACTGCGCTGTAGCGCACCTGACCACGTCTGCACGACACCTGTGGACGTGGTAAATTTTAGAACACACTGAGTAATCCAATGAAACGTTACCTGCCCATTCTCACTTGGGGGCCGGCCTATAGCCGTTCTGCCCTGTCAAACGACCTTATGGCTGCATTGATTGTAACAATCATGCTGATCCCGCAATCGCTGGCCTATGCGTTGCTGGCGGGTCTTCCGGCTGAAGCTGGCTTATATGCATCGATTGTTCCAATCCTTCTTTACACTGTCTTTGGCACCAGCCGCGCTTTGGCCGTCGGGCCTGTGGCCGTTGTGTCCTTGATGACCGCTGCCGCCTTGAGCAATATCGTAGAGCAGGGCACGATGGGCTATGCTGTTGCTGCTTTGTCCCTCGCGGGCCTTTCAGGGGTTATGTTGTTAGCAATGGGCCTGTTCCGTTTGGGTTTCATCGCGAACTTTTTGTCCCACCCTGTCATTGCAGGATTTATCACTGCATCCGGCATCATTATCGCGGCCAGCCAACTCAAGCATATCTTTGGCATTGATGCGCATGGCCACAACCTTTTGGATCTGGTCGTGTCTTTGGTCAAACACGCGACGCAGACAAATTGGATCACCGCGATTATCGGTATTATCGCAACTGGCTTTTTGTTCTGGGTGCGCAAAGGACTGAAACCGCTTTTGCAACAACTTGGGTTTGGAGCTGGCATCACAGGCGTTTTGGTTAAGACTGGACCCGTCTTTGTCGTTGTGCTGACAACGCTCGCCGTTTGGCTGTTCGGATTGAATTATAAAGGTGTGAATATCGTGGGCGAAGTCCCGCAAAGCTTGCCGCCTTTTACACTCCCCTCTTTTTCCCCTGCGCTGCTTGCTCAATTACTTCTTCCGGCTTTCCTGATTTCGATCATTGGATTTGTTGAATCGATTTCAGTTGCTCAAACACTTGCTGCCAAGAAACGGCAGCGCATCGATCCCAACCAGGAACTGATTGGCTTGGGTGCCGCAAACATTGGCGCGTCATTGACAGGTGGCTTTCCTGTAACCGGCGGCTTTTCCCGCTCTGTGGTGAATTTTGACGCTGGCGCGGAAACCCCTGCCGCGGGTGCCTTCACTGCAATCGGTTTGACGATTG
>JAHEGL010000045.1 GCA_024645145.1 Planktotalea sp. | reverse complement strand
AGTACTGGCTGGGAGTGCCCGCGACAGGAGGGTCAAAAATACCAAAGCGATTCGTTTTAGGACCTTAATCTTGGTAGGCTCCGCCAATGCAAGGATACTCACGAAACTCTGATATACTAAGCCCCCTGTCGTCAACCAAACGGGATGCTTGACGCAACGGAGTGCAGCAGATACGTCGCAACTTATGACTGAAAAGCCCAAAAAACCTCGTAAAAAGCAACAGGTCTTCACCTTATTGGTGCAAGCAGGCCGCTCAAATGGCGACGGTTTTCCCGAAGGATCAAGCGGTGCTGCGCTAATGATCTACGCGTCTGGTGTAGATGAAGCGGAAGCCGTGCGCGAAACCGTCGCGATTTTGAAGCAGGCTGATGTCGCGCCGCTAGATGTCACTGGATACGGCACTTTGGATGAACGGCTCGCTGAAGGTCACGACATTTCAGACGATGAGCGCGAGCTGATGCAGCGCGCGCTAGATGAAAACTCGGTGATCATCGCACAGATGACCCCACTCTTCGACGACAAGCCCGCGCACTAGCCAATTACGCCGCGCGCATTGCTGCCAAGGTGATAGCTTCATAAGGCCTCAGGACTTGGCTGGCAGTTGCCGCATGTTCCGGCAGCAAGTTTCTTGGCAAAGCTGAGAGCGATGTGTGTTTGAAAATCGCCTTGCGTCGTCTCAATCGCCCGATGAACAAGCTCTCAAGCAGAAGTTCCGAAGCCACGAACGCTTCGTTCTCAGGAAGCAAAAGTTGGAAGTAGGTCGTTGTTCCGCCCACAGGCTGTGCAATTGCTGCGGTGCCGTTGATCAAAAGCTGTGCAGGGATCAACACTTCGTCACAGCCAAACGTATATTCCACATCCGAACCACCAACGATCAAACGCTGCGTGCCTGCCTGACGAAGTCAGACTACAAGCCAAAATAAGGCGCGCGTAAACGCACAGGGGCGTAACTGCCAAATGCCGGGGTCACCTTTTTGAATACGCCCAATACAGGAACAATATCACCGCTTGCACTGATCACCGTATCACCCGGTTTCATCATCCCGATTTTGCGATAGCCCTGCGCGGTCAAAACAGGCGTGTGATAATCAAGCGTCGGGGTCGTTCCAACACTAAGCGGACCTTGGTGAAATCCAATGTAGTCCAGCTCTTTCTGGGCGTCAGGCAAACGCATTTCGGACAAAGCCCCAAGAATAAGCGCGCCGGACATTGCGATACATCCGGTCAGCTCACTTGTGAAAAGCGCATCATCACCGGGATGTTCAATGGACAAAAGACCATCGCCTGTAGTCGCGTCCCAATTTAGGGTTAGTCGAAAACTATCTGTGCGGGCTACCAGCGTGTGCGAAATCAATGCGTGAAAGACATTTCCGCCTGAACTGATAAAGATCGAAAATCCCTCACCGGGGATTGACTGCACGCGAAGCAGACTGGGCGTTGGATGTAGGCTTGCCACTTCAAGCAAAGTAGCAGCGCGAAAATCGGACGGTAGCGGCGCTTCGATTACCAAAGCGCCAGTTTCGATCAAACTCTCAGGTGTGATCGATGGGTGAACATTTGTTGTCTCACTGCCGCCGCTATAGGCAAGCCAACCCATCAGGCGGCACTCCCGAGCAACAGTTCCGCTTCAAACTTACGCAAAATGCGGCGAGCGGAACCACTGTAGCCGTCGCCTGTCTGTGGATCGAGTTCCGGAAAGATCGAGCAAATTTCCGCGATGGTGTCTTCTTCAAACAAGTTGGTGATTTGTCCACCTGGTAGAAAGTTCTCGCTCTCTAAGCCGTTCGAAACGACAATTTGGTGCTGATCAAAGAGCAGGTGAACACAAGTAACGTCTCCACCCTCACGTATGCGCACACTTTTGTCGTTCACCAGTTCTTTCGCAGCGACCAAAACTTCGGTTTCGCCAAACAGCAATTCCGCCATTTCGTTCTGAAGCAAAATACGGTGCAATGGCGAGACGCGCAAAACGCTATGCTCGCCGAATGTATTCGCAGCAATTTCAACCGGAGCCATTGCGCCAACGGCTGCAACATCTCGCTGACCAATCCAACGCAGCGGCTGATAGCCCTGATCACGTGTCAGTATCATGTCGCCTGCTTCAAGCACCTCAACAGGCATTTTGCCAAGTTTCGTTTCAATCAAGGTACCCGCGACAAAGCACGGCACCATATTAAGAAGGACGAAGCCCGTGTCGGATTCCCCCGTGGAGCTTTCGATTCCATAGGTAAAATTGACGTTCTCAACGTCGCCGTCCCCCACAACCGTGAACGAACCATCTGCGTTCAGCTCGACTGTCTGGCCAGATCCCAGTGTGACAATACTACCTACGACAACGGCCTGTCCGTTAATGTGGGTGACTGTCAACGTGCCAGCTGTGTCGTTGGTGTCGTTGGCCAAAACATCGATCGTTTTAGAGCCGGTTGGATTGATGTTCGCGCTGTCGTCGTTGGCAAGAAGTTCACTCTGAATAGAGTCTGCTGCGATCAAAAGGTTGGAATCGTAGCTGCTATCCGTGACATCTGCGACGTCAATCTTGATTGAATTCGTACCGGCATTGATTGGTATTTTCATCGACATGGTGACAGTAAAGCCATCCATCTCGGTGTTGTAATCATCATTGGTGTTGTTGATTAACAAGTTGCCGTTGTCGCCAGAATTGATGTTGCCGGGATCTGCGTCACCGTTGCCGACGCTTAAATCAACTTGAGATCCGTTGATCCAAACACCCACCATATCCTGATAAAGTGAGTTTACGTATTCAGGGTATTCTTCTGACGAAAAGACGAATTGCATCGTCATAAACCCAGCCGTCGCTGAAGTGAAATCAACCTCTAGAAATGAGGCGTCATAGGTGCTTGCGCCTGCCGCTGCGTTGAAGTCGGAATCGTTGTTTACGCCGCTCGTGTTCGTAGA
Source organism: Planktotalea sp. (assembly GCA_024645145.1). Classification (GTDB taxonomy): domain Bacteria; phylum Pseudomonadota; class Alphaproteobacteria; order Rhodobacterales; family Rhodobacteraceae; genus Planktotalea. Next base: position 4,300 of record JAHEGL010000045.1, on the reverse strand, counting down.
TGTACTGCCAGAGCGGTTAGGGTCACCATTACTTTGAGTAAAGCGATCGGCGCGACCTGTAGACAAAATAATGCCTGTGTCGCCCGGTGTCGCATCGGGGGGAAAGCGCATCGCCATTGGAGTAAATCGCCGAAGAGCGACTGTCGCCTGAATAGCTCGCACTTGTGACGGTGACACCACTTCCGAAGATGGTGTTCGCCATCGCCAAAGCGGATGCATTGGTGTTGTAACCTAGCTCTGCGCCGGTTGCTGGCATGCCTCAATACCTTTCGTATTGAGACAGTTCAAACTGCTCTATGCCCGCATTGTTGCAGATCATTATGGGGTGGCCACGTTGGACCTGTACTGCTGTTTGCCCTGCCTCGGGTCAATTTATCAAGGAAACGCTAACACGGGCTTGGGGTGATCCGGGCGTCCCATTTTGGTCACATTTTCTCGTGCCAATTGCATCACTTAGCGCAGGACGCTAGCAAGGTTCGCAAACACCTGCGCCCCAGAGGAATTGCTCATGCCCCAAATCGATCCTATCAAACTTACCGCCGATTTGGTCCAATGCCACTCGGTCACCCCTGAAGAGGGTGGCGCATTGGTTTTGCTAGATCATCTGCTGAGCAACGCAGGTTTCGCATGTACGCGCGTTGATCGTGGTGGCATTTCTAACCTCTTTGCGCGCTGGGGCGATAAAGGTGCTCACAAGACGTTTGGCTTCAATGGCCACACGGATGTTGTCCCTGTGGGGGACGAAGCCGCATGGACCCACGGTCCTTTCAGTGCCGACATTGTTGATGGTATAATGTACGGACGTGGCACGACGGATATGAAATCTGGCGTCGCCGCTTTTGCTGCTGCTGCCATCGACTTCGTTTCTAAAACCCCTCCTGATGGTGCCGTGATTCTGACGATAACAGGCGATGAAGAGGGTGATGCGCTCGACGGCACAACCGCTTTGCTTGATTATATGGAGCGCGAGAACGAACAGATGAGCGTGTGTCTTGTGGGCGAGCCAACCTGTCCGAACACTATGGGCGAGATGATGAAAATCGGTCGTCGCGGCTCATTAACATGCTGGTTCGAAGTCACGGGCAAGCAAGGCCACTCCGCCTATCCGCATCGTGCCAAAAACCCTCTGCCCGCGATTGCACGTTTGATGGATCGACTTGCGTCGCATGAGTTGGACCAAGGCACAGGTCATTTTGATGCGTCTACCTTGGCCGTCGTGACAATCGATACAGGCAACCCCGCGACCAACGTTATCCCAGCAAGCTGCCGTGCAACAGTGAATATCCGTTTCAATCAATTGCACTCTGGCGCAAGCTTGAGCGACTGGCTTCAATCCGAAGCTGATAAAGTCGCGGCTGCGTTCGACACACCAATTGCGCTTAAAATCAAAATTTCAGGCGAAAGTTTCATCACCCCTCCTGGTGCGCTGTCTGATCTGGTCGCGAAATCGGTCCATGCGGAAACGGGTGTCACCCCTGAAATGTCCACGACGGGTGGCACGTCGGACGCGCGTTTCGTCAAGAACCATTGCCCTGTCGTTGAGTTCGGCCTTGTTGGTAAAACCATGCACCAAGTTGATGAAAACGTGCCCGTGGAGCAGATTGAGCAACTTAAAAATATCTATTCCCGCATTCTGAAAGACTATTTCGCATGAGCGTTGTTCAAACAACTGACATCGCTTTATGCCAGTCTATCCGCAAAACGGTCTTCACCGATGAACAGGGCGTTAGCACGGCTGATGAGGTTGACGGCATGGATGAAACTTCAGTCCATTTCCTTGCCTATCTAAACGACAAACCCGTCGGCACAGCCCGTGTTTTCATCAAAGACGGCTCTGCTAAAATTGGTCGCGTATGCGTGCTCAAAGACGCGCGCGGCACGTATCAGGGTCAAGCGCTGATCAAAGCCTGCTTGAACTGGGCGCGCGTGCAAGGCCACCCACGCGCAGTCCTCGGTGCGCAACTCGATGCGCTCGGCTTTTACGAAGGATTGGGTTTCACCGCCTATGGTGAGGTGTTCAATGATGCTGGTATCGATCACCGCAATATGGAACTCATTTTATGAGGCCCACACTGGTCATCATGGTAAAGGAACCGCGCCCTGGCCGTGTCAAAACTCGCCTAGGCCGCGATATTGGCCTTACCAATTCCGCATGGTGGTTTCGCCACCAAACACAAGCGCTTCTGCGTCGTATTGTAGATCCGCGTTGGGATACAGTGCTTGCTGTTGCCCCTGATCGTGAAGGTCTGAATAGCCGCGTTTGGCCCGCGCATCTTCCCCGTGTCGCGCAAGGTCGTGGTGATCTTGGCCAACGCATGTCGCGGATCTTGCGTGGTCTTTCCAACGGTCCCATTTGCATTGTCGGCGCTGATATCCCCGACATCACCGGCCCTCGTATCGCTGAAGCGTTCACTGCGCTTGGCAATCACGAGGCCGTTTTTGGCCCCGCTCCCGATGGTGGCTATTGGCTCATAGGGATGAAACGCGCCCGCCCTCCGCGCGCTGATATTCTAACCAATGTGCGCTGGTCTTCCAAACACGCCCTAGCAGACAGCGAGCGCAGTTTAGGCGATCTTAGCATCGCCCATGTGACTACACTGCGTGATGTCGATACGGTGGATGATCTTTAATCACTGCGCAGGATCATTTCCATCTTCTTAACTTTAGCAAGCTCATCGACAAGCTTGTCCATGTAGCGGACCTTTTGGGTCAAATCGTCTTCAATCTCTTCCACGCGATATCCACAAATCACGCCTTTGATTAGATGCGCGTTGGGGTTTAGCTCTGCCTGCGCGAAGACAGTTTCAAACGTTGCTTCTTGCTCCAACAGCGCACTGATTTTCGCATCATCAAACCCAGTCAGCCACGAAATAACCTCGTTCAACTCCGCGACACTGCGCTCTTTCTTTTCCACTTTGGTCACATAGTGGGGATACACGGCAGCGAATGACATCTTCGCAAACGTCTCTCTTGTTGCTTTCTGGCTCGCCATATTCGTCTCCTTCGTCACGATTGAAGCTTATCTGTTTTGAGCTACTCCCCATTTATTGGACAGGTTCTGGCGTAAATTAAGCTACTCTTTGCACCTGCTGATCGGGGTTGGTTGTTTCAATTCTCTGCCAGTAGACCACGGCGGGTGGTTGGCCGCCAAGGGCTGAGTGGGGGCGTTTTTGATTGTAGAACTCCATCCACTTTCTAACGCCCGCCTTGGCCTCTGAGCCGCTTTCCCAGGCATGCAGGTATACGCACTCGTATTTCAGGCTGCGCCACAGTCGTTCGACAAAGATGTTGTCGAGGAAGCGGCCCTTGCCGTCCATCGAGATACGGACAGCTGATCGTCGCAGCCGATCTGTCCATGCAAATGACGTGAACTGGCTGCCCTGATCCGTATTCATGATCTCTGGCTGGCCGAACTTGTGGATGGCTTCATTCAGCACATCGACGCAGAATTCGGCCTCCAGTGTATTAGAGATGCGCCATGCCAAAACCTTGCGCGTATACCAGTCCATGATCGCGACCAGATACAGAAAGCCACGTCGCATTGGCAGATAGGTGATGTCAGCGCACCAGACCTGACTGGGCCGGTCCACGCGAAGGCCGCGCAACAGGTAGGGGTAAATCTTGTGCCCCTTCGCGGCTTTGCTGGTTTGGGCTTTTGATAGATCGGCATCAAACCCATCAACCGCATGAGACGGCGGATGCGCTTCTCGTTCACGAGATGACCTCCATTGCGCAGGTGCCACGTCATTTGATGCACGCCATAAAAAGGCGTCTCCAGGAACTGCTTGTCGATCACGCGCATCAGATCGAGGTTCATCTCACTTTCGCCCTTGGGCTCGTAGTAAAATGACGACCGCGAGATCGACAGCAGCTTGCATTGTTTGCCGATAGACAAGTCAGCATTGGCGGGCTCGATCATCTTACGCCTCACTTGCCGGTCCAAGGTTTGAGCTTTCTGGCCAAAAAATCATTGGCGACGGCCAACTCCCCAATCTTGGCGTGCAGGTCCTTGACCTGCTCTTCATCGACTTCCGGTGCCTTCCGGCCACCACGCTCAAATACACCAGACGCGCCTTCAAGCAGAGCCCGCTTCCATTGATGGATCATCTCGGATGCACCCCGAACCGACTGGTCAGCTCGCTGACCGTCTCTTCGCCTTTCAGTGCTTCCAACGCCATCTTCGCCTTAAACTCTGGGTGATGTTGATTCCGTTTCGACATATCTGATCTCCTTCGTGTTGAAGATCAGCAGACTACAAATCGCAGCTTACGTCAGTCTCCGAATTTCGGGGGGTAGCTCA
>JAHEGL010000044.1 GCA_024645145.1 Planktotalea sp. | reverse complement strand
AGGGTCGAGAAAGGCATCTACTGGCTCAGTCCCAAGGGACAAGCCGCCCTTGGAGACTATGAAGCAGACCTCGATGCTATCCATGATTTATACCCTACGCCAGACTAGAAGCGTCGAGTGACTTTCAAGAAAGTTATGCTGCTTTGAAAACCAGAGACACACCGTTCAAGCAATGACGCTTGCCTGTGGGTGCTGGTCCATCATTGCACACATGTCCAAGGTGTGAGCCACAACGACGACAATGTACTTCAGTACGCACCGCAAAAAGCTTACGATCCTCTTTCGTCCCGATGGCACCAGGCAGGGATTAGTAAAAGCTTGGTCACCCCGTTGTGCTGTCGTATTTTGTCTCGGACGGGTAAAGCGCCAGATCACAGCCGCGACAATGATACGTGCCATCCGCGTAATTCTTATCAAGCGGTGAAGACCCTGCCCGTTCGGTCCCTTCTTCGCGCATCACTTTGTACTGCAAAGGCGTTAGCATCGCTTTCCACTCTGCTTTGCTGCGCGTCACTTCAAACGTGCCAGCCGCCGCAGAACTCGCGCGCGTTCCAAAAGCGCCGAACACGCTCATACCAGCCAAACCTGTCGCCGCACCGAGGGATAAAAATGACGTCTTTGCATAATAACTCTCCTTTACACCAAGGTGCGCACCACCTCATAGCTTTGCAAGCCAACGTTACGCACAAGAGCGTGAGAAGCGTTACACTGTCCATCACTCTATTTGTACGTCCCTGAACTGTGCTGTGCCGAAAAATGGGGCGCTGGGTGTTGTATAGGGTGCAGCCGCTTCCTGCTCCTCAGAAACCGCAATATTCTGACCAGCGCTAAGCCCTGTAACAACACTTTCGCTGACACGCAGAACACTGACAGCTTCTTCAGCCAAGCGCCAAATCTCAATAAAGGGGCATCCGCGCGCTCATAGCCCCAAACGACAAAAACGTACCCGTCTTCTGCTGGCACAACGAAGCGTTCAATCTGCAACAGCCCGGTGTCGCTGCGTAGTGCGAAACGAAACTTGGGTTCTTGCGCGGCGTTCATAATTTCTGCTTGCGTGACCGTCGCCACAGGCAAATGCCCGTCGCCAAAACGAAAGTCTGCGAAGGCCACCGCTGCAGCTGCGATCCCACCCAACGCATACTCCCATATGCGAATGCGCCGGTTCCACGGTAGTTTGTTTTCACTCCAAAGCTCACGCTTGAGGTGCCCCAAAACAGTCGCATTGGGCGCTGCGTCATCAATGTTCATGCCAAGTGCCGTAAAATGTTCTTGCCACCGTGCGACCTCAGCGCGTAGCGTTTCGCTGCTGCTCAGCTTGTCTTGAAACGCGCTTAATGCTTCGCCCTCAAGCACTTCAAGCACGTATTTACGCGCCAAGTCGTTATCGTCACTGACAATAGGCTCTGCGTTATCTTTGTCGTTCATTCGTCTCAGGCTCCGCCTTTGCAGGATTATCGCAGTCTTTCGCACGATGTAGACTATGTCAAAACTCAGCGCGCATCAGGCGTCGACAGGCTCTGGTTTCTCGAAAACGAAAAACGCCCGAACGTCATTTTGCAAGGTTTGTTTTTCCCCAGCCCTTCCCCTTGTCCTTACCCGCGATATGTTGCACCACTCAAAGTAGATAATGCGGGTGCGCAAAGCGCATAACACGAAGGACAAAACAGATGGCTGACGGGATGCTGGATATCGACACGAAACCGACCGAGGACATCTCCGTCCGCGAGGTCTTTGGCCTGGATACAGATATGGTCGTCAAAGGGTTTGCAGATCGCACAGATCGCGTCCCAGAACTCGACAGCACCTATAAGTTCGATCCTGACACGACGATGGCAATTCTCGCAGGGTTTTCACACAACCGCCGCGTGATGGTTCAAGGCTATCATGGAACGGGTAAATCCACCCACATTGAACAAGTCGCGTCGCGCCTGAACTGGCCTGCTGTGCGTGTGAACCTTGATAGCCACATCTCCCGTATCGACTTGATCGGTAAGGACGCGATTAAGCTAAAAGACGGCAAGCAAGTCACTGATTTCCAAGAAGGTATCCTGCCTTGGGCGTTGCGCAATCCGACGGCGATCGTGTTTGATGAGTATGATGCGGGCCGCGCCGACGTGATGTTCGTGATCCAGCGTGTTCTCGAAGTGGACGGCAAACTAACGCTCCTTGATCAGAACCAAGTGATTAACCCTCACCCTTATTTCCGCATCTTCGCGACGGCCAACACAGTCGGTTTGGGCGACACGACTGGCCTTTATCACGGTACACAGCAGATCAACCAAGGCCAGATGGACCGTTGGTCACTGGTTGCGACGCTCAACTACCTGAGTGTCGATGCAGAGAGCCAGATCGTTCTGTCCAAGAATGCGCATTACAACAATGAAGCTGGCCGCAAGACGGTGAAACAGATGGTCAAAGTGGCCGATTTGACGCGCACCGCCTTCATGAATGGCGACCTCTCCACAGTTATGTCACCGCGTACAGTGATTGCATGGGCACAAAACGCGGAAATCTTCCGCAACGTCGGTTACGCGTTCCGCCTGTCCTTCCTCAACAAATGTGACGAACTAGAGCGCCAGACAGTGGCTGAATTCTACCAGCGTTGCTTTGACGAAGAACTGCCAGAAAGTGCTGCAAGCCTCACGATTGCGTAACGCGCGATTTTTCTAGAAAAATCGGCCCCTATCTTGGGGCCGTTTACTCCCAGAGAAGACGGTGAACATGGCAACGAACAACGACAATCCAGCGGACCCTTTCAAAAAAGCCTTGGCTGAAGCAACCAAAGTCATGGCGAATGATCCCGACTTGTCCGTAACCTACACCGTCGATCCTTCCGGCGTGTCTGGCGACACGATGCGCTTGCCCCAAGTCAGCCGTCGCATGACCCGCGAAGAAGTTCTGATCGCGCGCGGCACCGCTGACGCGCTGGCGATGCACCGTAAGTTCCACGATGGCAGCACGCATTCGCGCTATGTCCCGCAAGGGGAAGTGGCACGCGAGCTTTATGACGCCATGGAGACTGCGCGCTGCGAAGCGATGGGCGCGCGCGATATGCCTGGAACGGCTGGCAACATCGACGCCAAAATCGGCAATGAAGCCCTGCGCAAAGGGTACGATCAAATCAAGGAAGCCGCAGACGCCCCTCTTGCCACCGCCGCTGGCTATCTCGTGCGCCACCTTGCCACTGGGCGTGATCTTCCAGAAGGCGCGCAGAATGTGATGAACCTATGGAAAGGGTTTATAGAGCAAAACGCAGGTGACACGCTCAACGATATTGACGCGTTACTGGACGATCAAGCGGCCTTTGCAAAGCTGTCCCGTCAGTTGATCCAAGAGCTGGGCTATGGCGATCAGCTTGGCGATGACCCTGACGATATTGATGATGACGCTCAAGACGATGCGGAAGAAAGCGGCGAGGACGAGAACGAACCCGATAGCACGGGCCAAGACGACGAAGGCGAAGAGGCGGATGACGCTTCTGCCGAGCAAAGCCAAGAAGAGCAACAAGACGCCTCGCAGGCCCAAGTTTCTATGGACGATGTGTCCGAGCAAGAGATGGGCGATGAGGCAGAGATGCCAGAAGGCGAAGCCCCGCTTGAACCACCACAGCCGCAGCCAATTTCTGACGCGGACCCGAATTATCAGGTCTATGACACGCAATATGATGAAGAAGTGCGCGCCGAGGACTTGGCTGAACCGATCGAGCTAGAGCGCCTGCGTGCCTACCTTGATCAGCAGCTAGAGCCGCTCAAAGGTGCCGTTTCACGCCTCGCGAATAAACTTCAACGCCGTCTGCAAGCGCAGCAAAACCGCTCTTGGGAGTTTGATCTTGAGGAAGGCACGCTCGATGCGGGCCGCCTTGCGCGCGTTGTTGCAAATCCAACAACGCCGCTAAGCTTTAAGGTCGAAAAAGATACAGAGTTCCGCGATACCATCGTGACGCTGCTCTTGGACAACTCCGGCTCTATGCGGGGCCGCCCGATTTCCATCGCCGCGATTTGCGCTGATGTTCTCGCGCGCACGCTTGAGCGCTGCAATGTGAAGGTCGAAATCCTTGGTTTCACGACACGCGCTTGGAAAGGCGGGCAATCGCGTGAGGCGTGGCTAAATGCGGGCCGCGAACAACAACCCGGCCGCCTGAATGACTTGCGTCACATCATATACAAAAGCGCCGACAGCCCTTGGCGCCGCTCTCGCCCGAACTTGGGCTTGATGATGAAAGAAGGGCTGCTGAAAGAAAACATCGACGGAGAAGCACTCGAGTGGGCGCACCGCCGCATGGCAGGTCGCCCTGAGGCGCGTAAAATCTTGATGGTGATCTCTGATGGCGCGCCAGTTGATGACAGCACATTGTCGGTAAACCCCGCAAATTACTTGGAAAAACACCTGCGTGACGTAATCGCCATGGTCGAGAAAAAGCGCGCGGTTGAACTGCTCGCGATTGGTATCGGTCATGATGTAACGCGCTATTATGAACGCGCGGTGACCATCACCGACGTTGAACAGCTTGCAGGTGCGATGACTGAACAGCTAGCAGCGCTCTTTGATAGTGACCCACGTGCGCGCGCGCGTGTCATGGGAATGCGCAAAGTCGGTTGACCCAAGCCAAGCTTTGCGGTCCTGTGAGCCAAACTCACGGAGGCCGCAATGTTCCAAAGCTTTGATACGACCAGCACCCCAGAACACGGCCCTGCCCGCCTTGCCAACCTGCGCAAACAGTTGGTGCAAGAAAATTTCGATGGCTTTATCGTCCCGCGCGCGGACGCCCATCAAGGCGAATATGTGGCCCCCCATGATGAACGACTTCAGTGGCTAACAGGGTTCACTGGCTCTGCCGGCTTTTGCTGTGCTTTACTCAATAGCGCAGGCGTTTTCATCGATGGGCGATACCGAACACAGGTAAAATCCCAAGTTGATCTGGCACATTACACACCTGTGCCTTGGCCTGAAACCTCCCTCGCATCATGGCTGATCGAGCAATTGCCAAATGGTGGTATCGTCGGCTTTGACCCTTGGCTAATGACACAAGGACAGCTCGAAACTCATGAGAAGGCACTCGCCAATAACAACATCACATTGCGCCCATGCAATAACCTTGTGGATGTGATTTGGGACGATCAGCCAGCGCCCCCAATGACCGCCGCCTTTGACTACCACATTGAGTATGCTGGAAAGACCTCTTCCGACAAACGCGCCGATTGCGCCGTTGATCTGAATGAGCACAATGAGGCCGCCGCCGTTATAACCCTGCCCGACAGCCTATGCTGGCTGCTCAATATTCGCGGTAATGATGTTTCCAAAACACCGCTGGTTCACGGGTTTGCCATTTTACGGGCAGACGCCGGCGTCGCCCTGTTCATCGCACCCGAAAAGATCAAAAACCTGACCCTCGATCCTGCAATCGATGTTTTAACGCCCGAAGAGTTTCTAAATGCGCTTGCTGGGCTCACCGGTAAGATCCGCTGTGACAAAACCTCTGTTCCTGTTGCGGTGATCGACGCTCTTGGCAGCGGTTCCGCTGAAATCACCTACGGCTCAGAACCCTGTGTGCTTCCCAAAGCGCGCAAGAACGATGTTGAAATCGCAGGCACACGCGATGCGCACATCACCGATGCCACCGCCATGTGCGAACTGCTGTGCTGGCTTGATCAACAACCGAGCGGTAGCGCCACAGAGATTGATGTTGTCACACAGCTTGAACAAAAAAGGCGCAATACCAACGCCTTACAAGACATTAGCTTTTATGCGATCTCGGGTGCTGGTCCCAACGGTGCCATCATGCACTACCGAGTCACCCATGACACTGCGCGCACTTTACAAGACGGTGATCTGTTGGTGCTCGACAGTGGTGGGCAGTACCTCAATGGTACTACCGACATCACGCGAACCATTGCGATTGGCACGGTCGGCGTTGAAGAAAGCACCGCTTTCACACGGGTGTTGCAAGGGATGATCGCAATGTCGCGCATGCGCTGGCCCAAGGGGCTTGCAGGGCGCGATATCGAAATGGCCGCGCGGATGCCACTTTGGCTCGCTGGACAGGATTTTGATCATGGCGTCGGTCACGGCGTCGGTCATTTCCTTGGCGTCCATGAGGGCCCGCAGCGTCTGTCACGTGTGAGTGAGATCCCGCTGGAACCGGGCATGATCTTGTCCAATGAACCCGGCTATTACCGTGAAGGCGCGTTTGGCATTCGGATCGAAAACCTTTGTGTTGTACGCAGCGCCCAGACTCCCAAAGGCGGAGACGCGCACCGTGCGATGTATGATTTCGAGACACTGACCTATGTCCCGCTAGATCGCCGTTTGATCCGCAAAGAGATGCTGAGCAAAGCAGAAATCGATTGGATCAACAGCTATCACGCGCAATGCCGCACGAAACTGAGCGGCAAACTCTCTCATGACGCACAAAATTGGTTGGAGAACGCGACCATTGCGCTATAACTGGGTACTCACTTAGCAAGAGGTATACCCATGACAGATATTCGCATTCGCAACGTTAAAGGTTTATACGTGGTCCGTGCGGGTGGTGCTGTTTTGGGCGAAAGCGAAAGTGTTTTGGAATTGAGCGAAGGCAAATTAGCCCCAGTGCTCTACTTCCCGCGCGGTGATATTGCGATGGCCTTTCTAGACAGATCTGAAACGACCACGCACTGCCCTCACAAAGGCGATGCATCGTATTTTTCCATCATCACAAAAAGCAAAACGATAGCCGATGTCGTTTGGTCGTATGAAAATCCCATCGAAAATGTCAGTGAAATCAAAGAATATCTGGCCTTTGCAGACAGTGACGAAGTCGCTATCGAACATCTCTAAGTCCCGATAATCGCTAACTGTGTTCTTCTGCAGCCGTTGCAGCCAGCGCACGATTATACGCCTTGAGCGCATCAACATGGTACAATGCACCCAAGAGTTTTGGTGCTTGCCCCTCCCCTGACAAAGTCACGACAGGGATGAAAACAACTGCTGATTTGTCAAAAATCGGCATCGCTGCTTCAAGGGTCGCATTTCCATCCACATAGACCCCATCGCCAATCATCGCCCAACATGCGTCCTCATCTATATCGTCATCTGCTTTGCGCATGACACCCGCGACGCGGAACATCGCCAGCAGGTATGCCTGCGGTCCCGCCGCCAGATGAATATTGCGCCGCTCTAACTGGGTTAAAAAGAAAGAGCGATCCACAAGCCGCGACGCCAGTGCCGTAGAGAGCGAAACAGAGACC
>JAHEGL010000043.1 GCA_024645145.1 Planktotalea sp. | reverse complement strand
AGGTTTTGTCAGATAATGCATTTAAATCTGGCAGCGCATAAGATGGCGGAGTAGCTCAGTTGGTTAGAGCAGCGGAATCATAATCCGCGTGTCGGGGGTTCGAGTCCCTCCTCCGCTACCAACTTTTATCTTCAGCAATCTCAAGTAAACCAGTGCTTACGGCGGAATTCCAGTGTTTGGATTTAGCGTATCTGATAACCCGTGATCTGTCCATTTCTGAGTGACCAGTGTGACCAGAGAGTGACCAGATCAGGCTTGGAAGCACCGCATATTTGTGTCAGCCTCGACCTCTTCTAGAAGCCAGTCAATAAATGCATCAAGCTTTGGTTTAGGCGCCGTTTCTTTTTTTGTGGCTAAATACCAGCGGCCAGGTTCTGGAGTTGATAAATCAAAAGGTTTGACCAAGCGCCCTCGCTGAAGGTCACGTGCGCAAAAAGGCGCTCTTGCCAGACTAATGCCAAGATTGTTCAAAACCGCCTCACGGACAAGCGGGTAATTATCGAAAACCGCCCCAAATGTCATAAGGTTGCGCTCTATGCCTGCCGCATCTAGCCAGCAATCCCAATCATCTGGTTGATTCCATGTGCTAGGGACGCTGAGTAATAGGTGGTTTTTGAGCTCTTCCAATGATAAGTCCCCCTTTGTCTTTTTTAACACCTCTGGCGCACATACAGGATGAATAGTGGTTTCAAATAAGGGGCTATAGTGAAAGCGTTTATCAAATGGTGGGCCATTGAACACGCCCACATCAAAGCGGTGAATATCATAATCGCCATCTTCAAAGGTGGAGATGATGCGCACACGCGTATCAGGATTGTTCTGAAGAAAGTCTGCCAACCTTGGCTGTAGCCACATTGTATTGAAACTGGCATAGGACTGGACAAGTAGCACCTCAGGCTCTTCTGGCGTTTGGATGCGCCGCGTTGTTTCAATGATGCCTTGAATATGTGCGCGGATAGCAGGGTAATATTGGCCTCCTGCGGGCGTTAGCGCTACCGAACGGCTTGTACGTTCCAAAAGCCTGACACCGATGGCGCTTTCCAAAGCTTTTACCTGATGGCTCACTGCGGCATGTGTGACGCGGATCTCTTCTGCTGCTTTTCGAAAGCTCTTGAGACGCGCAACAGCCTCAAAGGCGCGCAGTGAAACTAATGTGGGCATATCCAGTGACATAGCTATCGCTTACTCTTAACCTGATGCTGAAATCATTATATAGAAATTTTATCTAAAATTTTTCCGATTGAGGAGCTATTCTTTTGATTATATGATTGCAAATCAACATTTAAATGCAGGTGAATAAAATATAATTGGTTAGAATTATTTAACAATATGAAATTTGTTTCATTTGTTTTATGCGCGGTAGGATGCCATTTTGATAGATAATCCCAAGCATCAATTAGAGGGTGTTAATCCGTGTTGCCTGCATCAAACGCCTATGATTTTCCGCTACTTATCAAGCATTTGCTGACCAATGCGTCCAGAGCCCATGCGCGTCAAGAGATTGTCAGTCATCCTAACACGCGTTTGAGTTATGAAACCTTTGAGAGGCGCGTGCATCAGCTAGCCCATTCATTAAATAATTGTGGCATCGAAGACGCTATGCGCGTCGGTGTTATGGATTGGGATAGCAATCGCTATCTTGAGTGTTTTTTTGCTGTGCCAATGATGGGAGCAACCCTGTTTACGATCAATGTGCGTCTGTCGCCTGCTCAGCTGCTTTATACAATCAACCATGGCGCTCCTGACCTGATCATTGTCCATCGCGACTTCATGCCGCTTATTGATGAGATAAAATCTGGTTTTGAGCGAGATATCACAATTATCCCTATTGGCGATGGTGATGGCTATGAGGCGTGGATAGGCAAAGCAGCCGATAGGTTTGACTTTCCAGATTTTGAGGAGGCGCGAACGGCGACCTTGTTTTATACGACAGGGACAACTGGCAATCCTAAAGGGGTAAGCTATTCACATAGGCAATTGGTTTTGCATACTTTGGGCTTGCTTGTTGGTTTTGGCGTTTGGCCCGGTGATGCAGGGTTCCATCGCGGCGATGTCTACATGCCGCTCACGCCGCTATTTCACGTTCATGGCTGGGGATTTCCCTATGCGGCAACCATGCTGGGGGTAAAACAAGTCTATTCTGGTCGCTATGACCCTGATTCCCTATTGCGATTGATTGCAGATGAAGGGGTCACGTTTTCTCATTGCGTTCCAACCATTCTCTCAATGTTGCTAGAGCGCCCTAGCGCTGCTCACATTGATCTCAATCGGTGGAAGGTGATCATTGGTGGTGCCGCTTTGCCGCGCGGCCTGCAAGATCGCGCAGCTGAGGCTGGCATCTGTTTACATGCAGCCTATGGGATGTCAGAGACCTGTCCGTTTCTGACAGTGGCGGATTTATCAAGCGATGATCCACAAATACAGGCGCAAACGGGATTTGCTGGTCCTCTTATTGATCTTCGTGTTGTGACACCAGATATGGAAGATGTGCCGCATGATGGCGAGGCCATCGGTGAAGTGGTGGCGCGGGCGCCGTGGTTGACGCAAGCCTATCTCGATAATGCGCAAGCCTCGGATGCGTTGTGGTCTGGTGGCTATTTGCACACGGGCGATGTTGGTTATATGCGTGAGGATGGCTCGGTGCAAATCACCGATCGTCTTAAAGATGTCATAAAAACAGGCGGCGAATGGGTCTCCTCTTTGGCACTCGAAAATATTGCGTCTTCTTGCAATGGCATAGAAGACGTTGCCGCAATAGGAATGCCGCATGAAAAATGGGGCGAGCGGCCCGTATTGCTCGCACAAGCTGCAAAGGGTGCCAATCTCGAGGATTTACGCACCAGCGTGTTGAGGGCGGTTCAATCGCAAGTCGATGCCGGTGCGCTGTCAAAATGGGCCATGCCGGATCTGTTGCTGTTTGTGGACCAACTGCCAAAAACAAGTGTCGGTAAGCTTGATAAAAAACAGATGCGCGAAGATGTCTTAAAGTATTCGGATATAAAATCATGACAGACAAGAAATCTCGTATTCAGGCGCTCATCAGCGCTATTATCAGCTATTTGCAGGCTCATAGAGCGGCATCTCCTGGTGTTGGAATGACGTTGGACAAGCTAGAGGCAATGCGGTTGTCAGAACAGGCGCTGATCGATGCCCCCCCTCAGCGTAGTCGCCATGATACTGTTTTAAACACCGCCATCGATGCCATTCGTACCCCGCAATTGCAAGAGATTGCGCATTGCCTAAAAGTAGCTAAGGATGATTTAGTCTGGCGTGAAGATAATGCCCAATTTTATCCTTCGGGTGCCGATTTGGGGCAAGGTTATAAAAACCGTAATCTGCATACGATGCTGATTGGGCCAGATGCCTGTGGATATGATCATCCGGACTTTAATCTTGGTATTTTCATGCTAGGCCCACGGACGCTGTATCGTGACCACAACCATGATGCGCCAGAGCTATATTTGAATTTGTCTGAGAGGTCTGGCTGGCGGTTTGGCACGCCTGATTGGCAGGATTATCCAGCGGGCTCTCTGATTTGGAACAAAAGCCGCGCCCCTCACGCTACCCTTGTGTATGATCAGCCCTTCATTTCGGTTTTTGTCTGGCTAGAAAATGTGAATTCACCCTGTGACATAATCCAATGTGATGATTGGGCAGAGGTAGAACAAAACCTTGCCAATCAATCTAGCTGAGGTATCTGAGCATGATTTCAATTACCCATATCGACAAGGTTGCTTTCATTGAGCTGAATGCACCACCAGTTAATGCTCTTGGCCTGAAGATGCGGCAGGTGCTCGCTGTCACCATTTCAGAGCTAGGAGATGATGATAAGGTCAAAGCCATCGTTCTATGTTCTGCCTTGCCATTATTTAGTGGCGGCGCCGATATCATTGAGTTCCGCACTGGGGCAGTTTGGGACAAGCCTGATTTGCCAGAGCTATGTGTTGCCATTGAAAAAAGCAGCAAACCTGTTATCGCCGCGATTGCAGGGGCTGCGATGGGGGGCGCGCTAGAAGTTGCACTTGCTTGTGATTACCGTGTCGCCACGCCAGATGCGATGATGGGCCTGCCTGAGATTAAATTGGGACTGCTCCCTGGTTCTGGCGGCACACAGCGACTACCGCGGATTGCGGGCCTAGAAGCGGCAACGACTATGATCCTTTCGGGAAATCCTGTGAAAGGCGACTATGCCTTATCTTGCGGTTTGGTTGATGCGCTGTTCGAGAGTGGTCAAAATTTTCGTACCCATGTTCTGGATTTTGCCAAAGCTGTCAGCCGAGAAGAGGATCCTAAGCGCCGCTGTGCTGATATGATTGTCATACACCCTGACCCAAAAGGGTTTCTTGCGGCTTTTCGAGACAAGATTGCAGCAAAATCTAAGAACCTTGTCGCTCCAGAACGATGCTTGACCTCTATTGAGGCGGCATGTGCATTGCCGCTTGATGAGGGGTTGGCGCAGGAAAAGGCAGGTTTTGCTGACTTGCTCGATACACCGCAATCGCTTGCAGGGCGCCATTTGTTCTTTGCAGAGCGGGAATGCACAAAGGTTCCGGGCGTTGACCGCACAGACCGACCTCGTGATATTGCTACGGTTGCTGTAATTGGCGTTGGCACGATGGGGCGGGGCATCGCCATCACCTTTCTTCAGGCAGGCTTCCCCGTTACGCTTGTGGAAACAACAAAAACCGCGCTTGAACAGGGGCTGGAAGATATCAAGTCGCACTTTCAGCGTGCTGTCCAAAAAGGGCGGCTTAGCCCAGAGCTAGCAGAGGCATTCACCTCTCATGCCACAGGGACATTGGATTATAGCGAACTTGCAGAAACTGACCTCATTATCGAAGCGGCGTTTGAAAGCATGAATGTCAAACGCCAGATTTTCGAAGCGTTAGACCGGCACGCGAAAGCTGGCGCTATATTGGCATCGAACACATCGACATTGAATCTTGACGAAATCGCCGCAACTACCTCGCGTCCCGAAGATGTAATTGGTCTTCATTTCTTTAGTCCGGCCAATGTCATGCGCTTGCTGGAGGTGGTGCGGGGCGCCAAGACCGCTCCCGATGTCATTGCAACGGCTATTGCAATCGCAAAGAAGATCAAAAAGCGCCCTGTCACGGTTGGCGTTTGTTATGGCTTTGTTGGCAATCGCATGCTGGAGCCCTATTTCCGCGAAGGGTCGCGCCTGCTTTTGGAGGGTGCGACGCCAAAACAGGTGGATGACGCCCTTGAGAGTTTCGGCATGGCCATGGGCATTCATGCGATGGCAGATCTGGCAGGGATTGATGTAGGCGCCCGCGTGCGTCAAGAACGGCGCAGTGAAATTGCTCATGATCCAACCTATCAAGTGTTGCAGGACAAGCTGTTCGAGTTGGGTCGGCTAGGTCAAAAAACAGGACGTGGCAGCTATCTCTATCAGGGACGAGAACGGTTTGAAGATCCTGAGATAGTTCAAATCAGTTCCGAGCTGGCGGAGCGGCATGCTGTTGTGCGCAGGGATATAGACGATCAGGAAATCCTTGAGCGATGCCTCTATCCTCTGATCAATGAGGGCTTTCTTATCCTTGAGGAGAGCATTGCAACGCGCCCGGGTGATTGTGACCTTGTCTGGGTCAATGGCTATGGCTTTCCAAGCTGGCGCGGTGGCCCCATGCATTACGCCGACGAGATTGGATTAAGCCAGATTTTGGAGCGCATGAACTACTATCGAAACACACTAGGCGCCTATGGTGAAATGTGGTTTACGCCTGCGCCTTTGTTAAAAGAACTCGCAACATCGGGCGTTACACTTGCCGCGCATTTTGATGCCAAAAAGGAAAAATCATGAGAGAAGCTGTTATCATCTCAACCGCACGCTGAA
Source organism: Planktotalea sp. (assembly GCA_024645145.1). Taxonomy (GTDB): domain Bacteria; phylum Pseudomonadota; class Alphaproteobacteria; order Rhodobacterales; family Rhodobacteraceae; genus Planktotalea. Next base: position 1,383 of record JAHEGL010000043.1, on the reverse strand, counting down.
CAACATCAAATCCCCTACCATGATGGGGCACGCCATTCAGCACGCGGTTGAACGTGCAGGCGTGGACCCCGGTATGTTCGAAGATGTCGTCATAGGATCAGTCTTGACTGCGGGGACAGCAGGCTTGAACGTTGCGCGCCTGTCTGCGCTTGCTTCTGGCCTTCCCAATACGGTGGCAGGACAGACGATCGACAGGCAATGTTCCTCCGGGTTGATGGCCATTGCGACGGCGGCTAAGCAGATCATTGTGGATGGTCAGAACGTCACCGTTGCTGGCGGGCAGGAAAATATTTCGTCCCTGCAGAATGCCTATCTGAAATGGGCAGGTGATGAGGCTGATCCAAATGTTATCGCCCGATCTGAGCATGCTTACATGCCGATGCTGATGACGGCGGAAAATGTGGCGCGAGCTTATGGGATCAGCCGCGAGGTACAAGATGAATATGCTGCACTTTCCCAAGATCGGACGGCCAGGGCTCAGGCCGCTGGGGCCTTTGATGACGAGATTGTCCCGATCACTGCGATAAAGCGGGTTAAGAACCCTGAAACCGGCGAAGAAAGCCTGGAAGAAGTGACCTTGTCAAAAGATCAAGGCAACCGGCCCGGTACAACGGCTGAAACACTTGGCCAATTGAAACCGGTTATCGAAGGCGGCGTGATCACTGCCGGAAACGCAAGCCAGCTTTCTGACGGGGCCTCGGCTTGCGTGATCATGGAAGGCAAAATGGCTGAGCAACAAGGCCTCACACCACTAGGGATTTATCGCGGCATGGCGGTTGCTGGAAATGTACCAGAAGAGATGGGTGTCGGCCCGATCTATGCCATTCCAAAACTGCTGAAGAACACAGGTCTTCGCGTCGATGATATTGGCCTTTGGGAACTGAACGAAGCATTCGCCTGTCAGGTTTTGTATTGCTGTGACCATCTTGGGATTGACCCTGAAATTTATAATGTGAATGGCGGTGCCATATCAATTGGCCATCCTTATGGTATGACAGGCGCAAGACAAGTCGGGCACGCGCTGCTTGAGGGGAGGCGGCGCGGTGTAAAATATGTAGTGACATCCATGTGTGTCGGCGGCGGCATGGGCGCGGCAGCTTTGTTTGAAGTCGCTTAAGTTAACAGCAGATCGTAAATCTTTGCACAAACTTGCTAGTATAACACACTTTTTAACACACCTAATTTATGTGCCTGCAAAACACTGAAAATAAATAGAAAAAGTTTAAGCAGTTTTATCATAATCCGCGTGTCGGGGGTTCGAGTCCCTCCTCCGCTACCATTTTTTTCTCTTGTGTGCTTGTGGCTTGAGTTTTGAGCTGGTTTGGGCCCTGATTTTCAGAGCTTAGCAGCGAAAGCGGTCATCTTTTTTAAACCCATCAATAT